>JBJEPU010000087.1:0-12533 GCA_051881395.1 Candidatus Fimenecus sp. | reverse complement strand
TTTACGCCTTTTTACACACAAAGCAAATCCAGCCGTTTTGTTCGTTGCGCTCCAACACGGCAAAGCCGTTTTCTTCGAGGGCGGCGCGCACCTCCTGTTCGCGCGTGTCAATAATGCCTGAGGTGATAAACACGCCGTCGGGTTTTAAAAATCGCCCGACATCTTTTGCGAACAGCATAATAATATCCGCGACAATGTTCGCGACCACCACATCGTAAGCGCCCGTGACCTTGTCGGCAAGGTTGCCTTGCAAAACGGTGAATTGCGGCTCCGTAAAGCCGTTTTGCTTGCCATTCTCCACGGCGGTTTTGACGGCGAGCTCGTCAATGTCAACCCCAACGGCTTTACTTGCCCCCAAAAGCAGGGCGGCAATTGCCAAAATCCCGCTCCCACAGCCTGTATCGAGCACCGCGTCGCCCGCTTTCACATACCGTTCGAGCGTTTCCAAGCACAGCCGCGTGGTGTGGTGCCCGCCCGTGCCGAAGGCAAGCCCCGGCTCAATGGTGAGCACCGCGCGGTGTTCGGGGTTGTCAACTTCGTCAATCCAAAGGGGTTGAATGAGCAGTTTTTCCCCGACCTTCATCGGTTTGAAATATTCTTTCCAGTTGTTTTCCCAATCCTCGTTTTTACAAAGGCTTAAATCAATTTTGTGCGGAATTCCCGCCGCCGTGAAACGCTCCGACAAAAACGCCACCGCTTCTTGGGGGCTTTCTTCGGGGGCAATGTAAATGTGCACATAGCCTTTTGTGCGGTCTTTTTGTAACAGTTCCTCGTCAATCAAATCAATGTTGGCGATTGCAAAGGTTTCCGCCTCCAAATTGCGGTAATCCTCAATATAAATCCCGTAGGGGACAACCATATTCGCAATATCCGCCGCGCGGTCGATGCAGTCTGCGGGGATTTCGATTTTTACTTCGGTCCAATCCATTTTTCAATAGTTCCTTTTAGTATTTGTTGTGTACGCGCTCGCAAAAGCACAGTAAATCTTTGATTTCGAGCGCCGTGCCGTCGTCTAAAACAGCCGTGCCCGTCATTTTGCCGAACACTTGATGCTGGTCGGTGACAATCGCTTTGACATCAATTTTTGCCGCGCGGTCTAAAATCGGGACAAAATCCATCTCGAACCGCCCGTCGCTTGAAGAAATTTTCCACGGGTCGGTGTAAGACGAAGCGGGGATATGGAAAGTAATATCGTCCAATTTGTGTCCTACGCCGTCATAAAACAGCATATTTTCGCTTGCCGCCGCGGTATCGCCGAAGCCGTACCCGATGTTAAAGCCGAACGGCTTTCCGTTTACCACCGCATTGCCCGAGCCCCAGTTCCAGGTGTTGTCATAGGTCCAAACCCCTCTGCCCCAGTCGAGCGTGCCAAAATCGGTTTCGGGGTGGAAGGTATAGGTTTTGCCGTTGAACTGCGCCGCGCCGCTTGCGCGCATACAGTTGATTTTTTGGTTGTAATAGAACGCTTTTTTGTCCTCTTTCCATGGTGTTGCAATCACCATCGTGTCCATATCGGGCTGTGCCAAGGTGATGTCGCACGAAAAGGTCTTGCCCTCGTAGAAATTTTTAAATTGACACACAATGTGCCGCTTGCCCGCCGTCTTTTCAAAGGCGAGGTACAGCCGCTTGTCGCGGTAAACCACATTGCCCGTTTCGCTCGTCGAGGGCATTTTCAGTTTGCCCATCGGGAAGGGCGTCAGCACAGTTTCGGTGTGTTCCCACGGCGTTTCGCCGAATGTGAGCAGAGAAACCGATTGAAGCCCGATATACCCGTCGTCCGACACGGTAAACGCCACCGCGTAATCGTCACAGAGCACCAAATAATAATCCCATTCCTTAATGCGGAATTTCGGGGCTTTGATGTCCGTGCGATCATAGATTTGGTAAAGCCTGCGTGAAAAGCCCGGCTCTTTTAAAGACCCGTCAACATTCAAAAGCCTTTGCCTTGCCGTTACTTCGTGATTTCGCATACGAACAACCTCCCAAAATCTATATTGTATTTTTGTGTTTACGGATTACAACTGTACCTGTTTGTCATTGTCCGAAAGGCCGTGGTTATACATTTTTCGGTCTTCCAGCGCCCACATACGATTTGTGAACGCGCCTTTTTGCAAAGGCGTGGTGGCGTCGTGGATTTGGTAGACGCGTGCGTCCATTAAGTCAAGCTCCGACAAAAGCTCTGCTTCCAAAAACAGCGGGCGTACCGCCGCGCCGAAGTCCGGCTCGCCGTGGTGGGAAAGCACCATATGCTGTAACAGAACGGATTTTTCCGCAGGGATTGCGAGCGCCTTTGCCGCCTCGTCCACCATGCGCGCGCCCATCACAAGATGCCCGATTAAATTGCCCTCGACAGAATAGCCCGAGGCAATGCCCGTGTCGCCGACGACGAATTCCGAAAGTTTGGCAATATCGTGTAAAATCGCCCCTGAAAGAAGCAAATCCCGATTTACAAACGGATACACCTTGCAAACGCCCTCGCACAGCCGCACAATCGACAGCGTATGCATCAACAGCCCGCCGCGCAACGCGTGGTGCAGACGATAAGCCGCTGGCCAATACAGGAGTTTTTCCTTATTTTGCTCTAACATATAGGATACGAGCTTTTTAAAATCCACGTCCGCAAAGCCGTTTACACATTCCAAAAGCTGTGCATACATATATTCGCCGCTGTACGAAGCCGAGCGCACAAAATCCGCCATATTTACGCCGTCCGCGTCCGTCGCTTTGCGAATGCGCTCCACGCGGAATTGGTCGGCGCCGTTATACTGTGAAATCGTACCGCGCACCTTCACAAGCGTTTCAGCGGGGAACTGCCCCTGTACCGCCTCGTTATAATCCCAATATTTTGCGGAGATTTCACCGTCTTTGTCGGAAAGGGTTAAATCCAAATAATCCTTGCCTTTGGCAGTGACCTTTTTTTCGGATTTGGTAATCAGCGCAAAGCCCTCGTACAGGCCGTTTTGATTGATTGGCGTAAAATTCATAGGGAAATACTCTCCTCATACTTATATGTTTTCAGTATAGCATTTTTTTCGCCGTTCGTAAAGGCGAGGGGAGAAAAAACACCGTACAAAAATTTTTGCACAATTAACATCTCGCAAACATTTTGAAAACCGTTTGAAAACACCGCAGCCGTAAAATTTAGGCAACAAAGTAAAACAAAACAGTTACGGAGGTTTTAAAATGAAAAAGAAAAACTTTGTTACCTTGATTGTCGGCGTGGTCGGCGGGCTTTTGTTCGCACTCGGTATGTGTATGTGCCTCGTTTCGGAATGGAACGCGTTTACACCCGGTGTGGTGATTGCCTGTCTCGGTTTGCTGGTCGGCATTGTCCTGCTTTGCGTGCGCCGCCGTATGGACGGCAAACCGATGGTGCACATCAGCGGCAAAACCGTCGGCACGGTGCTGTATGCCGTATTCAGTGCGCTGGTCTTGGGCGTGGGTATGTGTATGGTGCTTGTGTGGAATATGTTGCTGTGGGGCATTGTCGTCGGTGCGGTGGGCATTGTTCTGTTGCTGTGCTTAATTCCGATAGTCAAAGGCTTAAAATAAGAAAGAAGGAAATTTTCATGAAAGAATACAAATTAAAAACACCGAAGCGCGTGGAAGAAACGGTGGTCGGCGCATATAAAGCGATTGAAAACGGTGCGGTTGGCGCATACAAAAAAATTGAAACTGCCGCCGTGGACACCTATAAAAAGGTCGAGAAAAAGTTTGTGGATACCTTTTTAGAGGAAATCCCCACATCGGAAGAGGAAAAAAATACGCAAACGCAAACAAAAATTTAACATTTGTGTGCTACAATACCGATAAAGCTTTCGGTAGAGGTGTGTGCCTGTGTTTAAAATTCTTGTTCTTGAAGATGACCGTGCGCTCAATATGTCCGTTTGTGCATTTTTACGGCAAAACGGGTTTGAGGCAGTCGGCTGTTTCCATGCGGACGAAGCGTATGACGCGATGTATGAAAATCTGTTTGACTTGATTTTGTCGGACATTATGCTTCCCGAGGTGGACGGTTTTGCATTCGCTGAAACCGTGCGCAAGCTCAACCGCGATATTCCGATTTTATTTATGACCGCACGGGACGATTTTGCCGCAAAACAGCGCGGCTACCGTGCGGGCATAGACGATTATATGGTAAAACCGATTGATTTAGACGAATTGCTTTTGCGCATCGGTGCGCTTTTGCGCCGTGCCAAAATCGCCGCAGAACGCACCTTGCGCGTCGGGGATTTTTCTATGGATATGGACGAGCGTACCGCATATTTGAACGGCACGGAAATTCCTTTGACCGCGCGGGAGTTCAATCTGCTTTATAAGTTGCTGTCTTACCCGAAAAAGACCTTTACCCGCGCACAGCTGATGGACGAATTTTGGGACGTAGACTCGGACGCAGGTCCACGCACGGTGGATGTGTATATGGCGAAACTGCGCAGTAAATTAAGTGCCTGCAAGGATTTTGAATTGGTGACCGTGCGCGGGCTCGGCTATAAGGCGGTGCTCAAATGAATCGAAAACAGAAACTACGCCGATTTTTCGGCGAAATTCGCCCGTATATCTATACCTATTTGCTGTTCTTTATGCTGAGTGCCTTTACGGTTACTTGCTCCTTTTTGCTGTTTTTCCATTCCGCAGGGGAATTGTCCGCCGCTGATGTGCGCGCCGCCGCCCCGAGGACATTTGTCAATATTTTGCTGATTACAGCGATATTCGTAGCTGTCAATGCGGTGCGCCGCAAAATCACGGTGGACAGACCCGTCCGCCAAATTCAAGACGCCCTCAAAAAAATCACGAACGGGGATTTTTCGGTGCGGCTGGATACGCGCGGCTGTCAGGCGGATTTTGCCGAAATTATGGAAAGCATCAATATGATGACTGCAGAGCTTTCGGGGGTGGAAACGCTACGCACGGATTTTATTGCCGATGTCTCGCACGAAATGAAAACGCCGCTTGCCGTTATCGGCAACTACGGGACATTATTGCAAAGCAAAGATTTGACTGAGAAAGACCGAATGGCATATGCCAAAACCGTTACGGACGCCGCCCGCCGTTTGGCGGATTTAATGACAAACATTTTAAAACTCAATCGGTTGGAAAATCAGCAGATTTACCCGCAGGCACAGCCCTTTGATTTGGGGGAACAGCTTTGCGAAGCCGTTTTGCAATTTGAAAGCATATGGGAGCAGGAGAATATTGTATTGGAAACCGACATTCCCGACGGCATTTCGGTTTGCGCCGACAAATCGCTTTTAGAGCCAGTGTGGAGCAATCTTTTATCGAATGCCTTTAAATTTACCCCCGCGCACGGTACGGTGCGCGTGACGCTTACGGCAGACGATACCTTTGCCGTGGTGACCGTCGCTGACACAGGCTGCGGAATGACGCCGCAGGTCGGCGCACATATTTTTGAAAAGTTTTATCAAGGCGACACCTCTCACGCCACACAGGGCAACGGCTTGGGGTTAGCGCTTGTCAAACGGATTATGGATATTACGGGCGGCGAGATTTCTGTCAGCAGTGCCGTCGGCGAGGGAAGTACCTTCACCGTGAAACTGCGTAGGAATATGTAATATGCGGACAAAAGAAATTTTCAAAAAACTTATCTATGCACCTGTGCCGTTGTTGCTTTTGCTGACCGTGATTTCCGCCGCCGCGTTGTTCGCCGTATTTTACTGCCGAGCGGACACGCAGCCGCTTGCCTATGGGGTGTATGTGCTGTCTGCGTACACACTGACTGCCGATGTTGCGGCGGCAATCCGTATCGGGAAAACCGTAAACAGACGGCTTCGGCAAAACAAGCATATTGCCGCCTATTTTACCCGGGCGGATTTGCGGGTGCGCATCTCGTTGTATTGCGGTACGGCAATCAATCTTGCCTATGCGGTGTTCAAATTGGGTACAGGAATTTTGTACCGTTCCGTTTGGCTCGGCTCGGTGGCAATCTATTATATACTTTTGGTGCGCATACGCTTTTTGCTGATACGCGACGACAGAACCGTACGCAAACATACTGATACAACCCAAATTTCTCCTTGGAAAAGTTATCGCCGTTGCGGCGGAATTCTGTTGGTGCTGAATTTTGTCATCAGCGGTATGGTGTTTCAAATGATTGCACAAAATCAGGGAACCGCTTACCCGGGATATGTGATTTATGCGTCGGCGGCGTATACCTTTTACCGTTTGATTGCCGCTTTTGTGAAAATCAGGAAAACCCGAAAAATGCAAAATCCGATTTTATCGGCGGCAAAGGCGGTGGATTTGTGTATTGCCCTAATGGCGTTATTTTCCCTGCAAACCGCTATGCTTACGGTATTTGGCGCCGATATGCCGCAAAATACACAGCGATGGCTGAATATCGTTTCGGGCGCGGCGGTGTGCGTGCTGGTTATCTGTATCGCCATATATATGCTTTTGCGTGCCAAGCAAAATATAAATTCTGCGGCGTTGCCCGCGCAACCCAAAAAATCGGAGGAAGTTGACTATGGAAAAACCGAACACATTTGAATATACCTATTCTGCACCGCAACAGGCGGAAATCAAAAAAATCCGCGAAAAATATCTGCCGAAGGCGGAACGCGAAGATAAGTTGGAACAACTGCGACGGCTCGACCGCAGCGTTGAACGCCCGGGGCTGATTGTCGCGCTGACGCTTGGCATTGTCGGCATGCTCATTTTCGGCACAGGGTTGTGCTGTGTGATGGTTTGGGCGCGGTTTGTGCTGGGCGTGGCGGTGGGCGCCGTCGGGATTGCTGTGGCGGCAGTTGCCTATCCCGTTTACAAGCGCATCAATGCAGAACGGCGCCGCAAAGTAGCCCCGCTGATTTTAAAACTGACCGAGGAATTGGAAAATCCGACAAATTGCGAATAAAAAAACAGGCTGTTTTACAGCCTGTTTTTATTATACCTTTCTCATTCTTCCGACAACAGCATTCTGTCATTGTCGAGCACCTTGCCTGCTTTTTCTTTATAGGCCTCCAAAAGTTCAGGCAAGGTCATTTTTTCACGCGCTTCGCCTTGTAAATCGAGTACGATTTTGCCGCTTGCAAGCATAATCGTGCGGTTGCCCGTTTGCAACGCCTGGTTGATATTGTGGGTAATCATCATCGTGGTGATGTTGTGTTCTTTCACAATCTCTTTGGTAATCTCCATCACCTTTTGCGCCGTAACGGGGTCAAGTGCGGCGGTGTGTTCGTCCAAAAGCAATAATTTCGGCGTGACCATCGTGCTCATTAAGAGCGTCACCGCCTGCCGTTGACCGCCCGACAACTGCCCCATTTTGGTGCGCATACGGTTTTCCAAGCCCATATCGAGTTTTTCGAGTTTTTCGCGGAAATAGTCCATATCCTTTTTGCGGTGCGCCGACGAAAGAATGTTGCGCGTCGCCTTCGAGTAGGCGAGCGACATATTTTCTTCCACGGTAAGGTCGGGCGCGGTGCCCTTCATTGGGTCTTGAAAAATGCGTCCGATGTTTTTGGCGCGGAGATGCTCTTTTTGATAGGTAATGTTTTCGTTATCGAGCAAAATTTTCCCGCTGTCGCAGAGAAAAGTGCCTGCTACCGCGTTAAACAGTGTGGATTTGCCCGCGCCGTTTGAACCGATAACCGTCACAAAATCGCCGTCCTGCAAATGCAACGAAAGGTCCGAAAGTGCGGTGTGCTCGTTGGGTGTACCCTTTAAAAAGGTTTTGGTGATATGTTGCACATCAAGCATGTTTGCGCGCCTCCCTTTTTGTACGCGCTTCCGACAGCGCCTTGCGTATGGCGGGCACGGCAAGCGTAATGCCGACAATCACAGCCGACAGCAGTTTTAAGGCGTCCGCGGTAAAGAAATTGGTTTTCAGCGCCAGCGCAATAATCAATCGGTAGACCACCGAGCCGACCGCCGCCGAGATAAGCCCTACCGCGAGTGAGCGCTTCCCGAACAGCACTTCGCCGATAATGACCGACGCAAGCCCGACCACAATCATACCACTGCCGCCGTTGATGTCTGCAAATCCGCCGGTTTGGGCGATTAACCCGCCCGACAGCGCTACCAACGCATTGGCAATGGCAAGCGCCGCAATTTTGGTGACATTGGTATTGATGGACGAAGCACGCACCATATCCTCGTTGTTGCCCGTGGCACGAATGCAAAGCCCGAACACCGTGCGGAAAAAGAGAATGAGGAACAGGATAAGCGCCGCGCAAATCACAAAGACAGCAACGGTTTTGAGCATATCCTTGTCGGCGTTCGGGAACAGCGTAAATAAAAATTCATAAAACCGCGGTTTGCCGAGCAAAGTCACATTGGGCATGCCCATAATTTGCATATTCACGGTGTAAAGCCCGCTCATCGTCAGAATGCCCGCCAAAATCGGGTGAATGCCGGCTTTGGTTTGCAAAAAGCCCGTCACACAGCCTGCCGCCGCGCCGCAAAGCGTTGCGGCAAACAGCGCCGCAAACGGATGCCCCGCCACACAGAGCACCGCCGAAACCGCCGCGCCGAGCGTAAAACTGCCGTCCACGGTTAAATCGGGAATATTCAGCACGCGAAAGGTGATATACACCCCGAGCGCTAATAACGCATATTGCAGCCCCAATAACAGGGCACTGCTGACCATCGACATAAAATCACCTAAAACAGAAAAATACAAGTTCGGGCAGCCGCAAGACTGCCCGAAAAAATGTGTTGTGTATTTGTCAGCCTATGACAATGTAATTGTCGCCGCTCGGCACGGTAATGCCGAGGGTGTCTGCCGTTGCTTTGCTGATGACATATTGGAATTCTTCCATTGCCACGGCAGGGACTTCCGAAACTTTTTTGCCGCGCAGAATTTCATCTGCCATTTCGGCGGATTTTTGCCCGAGCTGGGTGTTACTGCAACTGACGCACGCCAACGCGCCGGATTGGACCATAACGGGGTCGGAGCCGTACACGGGGATTTTTTTGTCGGTTGCCGCTTTAACAACCTCGGTCATTGCGGTCTGCACGGTGGAGTCAATCGGTACATAAATGGCATCGACTTCGCCCGCCAAGGACTGTGCCGCCTGTGCAACCTCGGATGAGTTCGCCACGGTGACTTCTTTGTAGGTGTAGCCGTTTTGTGAAAGATACGCTTTTGCTTTATCCGCAGTCTGTACGGCGTTCTGTTCGCCCGAGCAATAGAGAATACCGATGTTGTTCACATTGGGGGTCAATTCCTTTGCCAGCGTGAAAATGCGGTCCACGGGCACAATGTTGGAAGTACCGGTTGCGTTTTTATCGGGCGCTTCCATCGTGGTTAAAATGCCCGACGCTACGGGGTTGGTGACGGAAATGAATACCACGGGAACGGTCAACTCTTGGTTGACAACTGCCGCGGTTGCCGGCGTTACAATCGGCACCACCAAATCGTAGTTGCCGTCTTTGAGCCCTGCGCAAATGGTTTGCAGGTTGCTTTGGTCGCCCTGTGCATTGAGAATGTCGAATGTCATTTTGGCTTCGTCATAGCCGAGCTCGCGCATTCTTGCAATAAACGCTTCGCGCATTTCGGTGAATGCGCCGTTGTCTGCGAGCTGTACGACCGCGACCTTATATACCTTATCGGTGTCGCGCGGGGAAGTGTCCGCCGTGCTTTGGTCGGTCCCCTTGCCGCAGGCGGTAAACACGCCGAGCATCAATACGAGTGCCAATACAATAGAGAGTGCTTTTTTCATTTTCTTTTCCTCCGAAAAAATAATATTTTTCGTCAGTTGGTGAAACCGATTTGGCTTGCGCCGCCCCGAGTTCAAAATAAAAAACCTGCCCTTGCAAAAAACAAGGACAGGTTGAAATTTTAAACCTGCGGTACCACCTTGATTGACGGCAAAACGCCGCCCACCTTTACGGAATACTGACATATTCCTCTTTCTGTAACGGGAAAGTGCCGTTGCATCTTTTCAATGCACCCTCAACGGACCATTTGTCTGCCTCGTGATTGCGTGCCTTCCACCGCCGCACGCTCGCTGAAAATTCGGTTTGCAGTTTTACTTCCGTCTCAACGGTTTATCACATTAAAACACAAAATTTTTCATTTGTCAACACTTTATTTTTACTTTTTTTGTGTTACAATGGAGCCTGAGGTGACAAAAATGCTGAAACATATTTTATTTTGGCAGTTCTCCGAGGCGGTAAATGATGAGAACCGCAAAGAAGTGCTCTATAAACTGTCAGCGTCCGTGAAAAATTTGGAAGGGAAAATCGACGGACTGCTCTCTTGCGAAATCGGCGAAAATGTCGTGGGGGCGGACTGCGACTTCGTATTTTACGCGACCTTCGAGTCGTTGGAGGCGTTGCAACACTTCCAAAATCACCCGTTGCATATCGCGCACAAGCAAATGGCGGCGCCGTTTGTCAAAAACCGTTTGGCGGCGGATTATTTTACGGACAGTGACCGCTGACTATTAAACTTTTCTAAAATCTATTGAATTCCAACGGTAAATATTGTATATTATGTTATAGAACAAGCAAATCGGAGGGATTCTGTGTATTGGGCTTTATTGATTGTCGGTATTCTCGCCACAGCGGTGTTTTTGGTGTTGCGCGTGAAACGCGGCGGCATTGCCGCACTGTATGCCAAGGCGGTGGCAAGTCTTTGCTTTATTGCAACGGCGATTGCCGCGACCAATGAAAACCGATTATTTCTCGACTTTGGCTCATGGATGACTTTTGGGCTGGTGTTTGGGCTGTTGGGCGATGTTTGGCTCGATTTAAAATGGATTTATTTGCAGGATAAAGATTCGTATTTGTATTCGGGCTTCATCTTTTTCCTGTTGGGGCATGTCTGCTTTGTGACTGCCGTTTTTAAAGTCGGGCCGTATACCCCTTCGTCACTTATCGTGGCTTTTGCGGCGGCGTTGGTGATTGCATTTGTGGCCATTTTGATGGAAAAACCCCTAAAAATGCACTATGGCAAATTCAAATGGATTGTGTTTCTCTATTCGTTTATGTTGGCGCTGACGATGACGATGGCTATGACGCTTGCCGTGATTACGGGCTTTGAAAAGATGTGGACCGTGATGTCCGTCGGCGGGCTTTTGTTCCTGCTTTCGGATTTGGTGCTGTCGGGGATGTACTTCGGCGAGGGGAAAAACACCTCGTTTAATATTATTTTAAATCACACATTATACTACGCCGCACAGTTCATTATGGCGGCAACCATTCTGTTTGCGAAATAAGGTTTTTCTATGGAAAAAATCTCTGAAATTTTAAACTATTCCGTCGGCAATTTCACGGTGGGCAAAATTTTGTCCGCCGTGGTTGTTTTTGTGGTTTGTTACTTGATTTTGCGCGTGGTGATGCGCCTGTTTACACGCATCCTTTCGCGCGTGAACATGGATGAAACGCTTCGAAAAATTCTGCTCGGCGCGATAAAACTGATACTGTATTTTCTGGTCGCGATGGTGGTTATCGACACACTCGGCGTGTCCGTGACCTCGTTGTTAGCGGCATTTTCCGTGGTCGGCTTGGCGGCGTCGCTTGCGGTGCAGGATTCTCTCTCCAATCTCGCAAGCGGGATTATGCTGCTCGTTACCAAGCCGTTCAAACTCGGCGACTATGTCGAGATTGACGATGTCAGCGGTACGGTTAAAATGATAAGCCTTATCCACACGCGCATTACCACGATTGACAACAAGATGATTTATGTGCCGAACAGCAAAATCATTGCGACGAAAATCGTGAATTACACCCAACAGGAAAAGCGGCGGGTGGATTTGGAAATTTCCGCCTCGTATGATGCGCCGATTGAAACGGTGCGGCAGTCGCTGTTGGAAGCCGTTGCGGCGGTGGGCTTGTTTACGGATACCCCTGCGCCGCCGTTTGCCGCCGTGCTCTCGTTTGACGAAAGCAGTATTCGCTATGTGGTGCGCGCTTGGGTTGACACGGAAAAGTATTGGGATGCGTATTTTGCCCTGTTAGAGCAAATCAAAATTGCGTTCGACAAAAACGGCGTCGAAATGACCTATAACCACCTAAATGTGCATATGGTGAAGGAATAACCCTGACCGCAAATGAAAACGGAAAATAAAAATGAACGGTAAATGTGCATACCGTTCACTTTTTATTGCTGTTTATGCAAAATGCCTTGATTTGTGATTGCCTTTATTCGCCGATTTTGACGGAGAAAATGATTTTTGCCAATTCCTCGGGCGTTTCCGGCATACCGAGTTTCAGCCAACGCAACACGATAAACAGCATACCGCCTGCGGCGTAGCTGTCCGCATAGGGCTTGCGCTTGGCGTCGCGGTCGCGGATACTTGTATATTTTAAAAACATATCCATCAAAATGTAAATGAGATTGGCATTTAAAATGATTTGCATGGCTTCATATTGGTTTTGAAAGTGGTACAGCAACCGCACATAGTAATCATATGTGAACTTTTCGTCAACACGATTAAAAAAGTCCTTTGTTACGCGGTCGCAATATTGCTTGATAATGTCCTCTTTGGATGTGAAATTGCGATAGAATGCATTTCGCGATACGCCGGCTTTTTTTGTGATTTCCGTGACGCTGATGGCTTCAAATTTTTTGGTTT
>JBJEPU010000086.1:0-12559 GCA_051881395.1 Candidatus Fimenecus sp. | reverse complement strand
TTGGCCGTGTTCAATTTGCTGCCGATTCCGCCGTTGGACGGCTCGCGGATTTTACAGCTTCTCATTCCGCAGAAATACTATTTTAAGTTTATGCAGTATGAGCGGTATATCATTTTGATTGTGTTTGCACTGTTGTTTTTCAATGTGCTGACAAAACCGCTCGGCTGGTTGCAGTCTTTCGTTTATAATGCATTGGATTTTATTGTCAGCTATCCTTTCCGATTAGGCAGGTAACAGATGGAACAGATTTCTTATAAGTTAGAAGTATTTGAAGGTCCGATGGACTTGCTTTTACATCTGATTTCTAAGCATAAACTGAATATTTACGATATTTCGATTATCGAGCTTGTCGAGCAATACATTGACTATGTAAAGCAAATGCAGGCAGAGGATATGTATGTTGCCAGCGAGTTTTTGGAAATGGCGGCACGGCTTGTGTATATCAAAACGGTTTCGCTTTTGCCTGTGTATGAAGAAGCCGAAGAACTGAAAAAAGAATTGACCGGTGAACTGTTAGAGTACCGCGATTGTCAGTTGATGGCGGGCAAATTGGCGAAGCAAACTGAGGGGTTTGACCGATTTGTGCGTAACCCGATGACCATAGATATTGACCCGACATATACGCGTTTACACGAGCCTTCGGAGCTTTTGCGCGCCTATCTCAATGTAGTTGGGAAAAAAATGCGCAAACTGCCGCCGCCGATTGAGGCGTTCAAAGGTATTGTTGCCACCAAAATTGTTTCGGTAGAGTCCAAAATCCAATCGATTTTCCATAAATTAAAGCGCAAAGGGAATAAACAAAAGTTTAAAAATTTATTTACCGATGCCGAATCCCGTTCGGATATGATTGCAACATTTTTGGCGGTCTTAGAGCTTGCCAAGGTCAAAAAGGTCTATTTGGACGGTGAGGGCGATGCGATGCGCGTGGAACTGCTCGCGGAGGATTTCGCGGATTTTGATGCGCACGAATGGGAGTAAACTATGTTAAATGCCAATGAGTTACAGGCGGCGGCGGAGGCGGTATTGTTCGCTGTCGGCGAGCCGCTGGAATTGAAAAGAATTGCCGAAGTGTTGGAAATCGAAGAGGAGAGCGCCGAGCAGGTGCTGATGAATTTGTCTGCCGCGTTGGATGAGCGCGACAGCGGTATCAGCCTGTTGCGCCTCGGGACAAAGTATCAGCTTGCCTCCCGCACACAGTTTGCGCCGCAAATTCGCAGTATCTTGGAAGTCAAGCGCAATGCGCCGCTTTCGCAAGCGGCATTTGAGGTGTTGGCTGTGATTGCCTATAACCAGCCTGTCACCAAGTCCTTTGTCGAGCAGGTGCGCGGTGTGGATTGCTCCGGCGTGATTGCAACACTTTGCCAGAAAAAACTGATTGAGGAAAAAGGTCGCTTGGAATTACCGGGCAGACCGCTTGTATACGGTACAACACCGGAGTTTTTGCGCTGCTTTTCCGTGTCGGATTTGGGCGAACTGCCGGAGCTTCCCAACCATGACGCAGAGCAGTCGATAGAAGCGGTGATGGAGGCGGCAGGGCAACCGTTAGACGCCGTTTCGGGCGAAATCGAAGAAGTCGAAACGGGAAACGATACAATTTCCGAATAAATGACACAAATACCGAAAAAGGAGGTGTCGCGATGGTTTTTCTATACATTTTACTCGGGATTATTGCTTTGATTATCCTGCTGTTAAGCGTGAAGGTGCGCGTGGACGCAGAATATATTGACGATTTCCGCGTAAAACTGCGTTGGCTTTTTCTATCCTTTGACATATACCCGATGAAAAAGAAAGAAAAAAAGCCGAAAGAAGAAAAAACGGCTGCGGAGGAACCGCCACAGGAAGAAACCGCTCCTACGGAAAAGAAGCCGAATCCCTTGAAAACCTTTTATGAAAATCAAGGCTTTGACGGCGTAATGCAGTTGGTTCGGGACACGGCAGATGCGGTCGGTTCTTTGATGAAGAGCGTTAAAAAGCATTTGATACTCGATGAACTGTATTTGTGGGCGGTTATCTCCCATAACCATGATGCGGCACAAACCGCCATCGAATATGGGCAGGCGTGTCAGCAGATTTTCCCCGCAATGGGTTTTATTTGCTCCAATTTAAAGGTGAAAAAATACGATGTTGAGGTCGAGCCGGATTTTATCGGTACATTCAGTTCGGCGCAGTTTGCGTTTTCCCTTTCCATCCGACCGATATTTTTAATCCATGCCGGAATTGTGATGGCATGCAGATTGCTGTTTAAAGTGGTTTTGAAGATTTTCCCAATCAAATCGAAATCACAGAAACATACAGAAAACAATGTAAACAATACTACTATTGAAGGCGGTGCTACAATATGAAAGAACAATCAGCAGCAGGGATTTTGGAAGCCACCATTGAAAAGGTGAAAAATCTTGTCAGCGTCAGCACAATCATCGGTGACCCGATGCCGGTGGACGGCGGCATTACCATTATTCCCGTTTCCAAGGTGACCTATGGGTTTGCGTCGGGCGGTTCGGATTTCCCGTCCAAAACCAACAAAGAACTGTTCGGCGGCGGCGGCGGTGCGGGCGTAACGATTACTCCCGTTGCATTTTTGGTGATTGCTGACGGCGAAGTGACCATTAAGCATATTACGGCGTTTGACAATGCCGCAGAACGCGTGGTCAACCTTGTACCCGAAATGTTCGACAAGGTGACATCCGTTGTGAACAAAGCCAAAAAGGAAAAAGATGCAAAAGCGCAGGAAGCCGCTGACGATGCAATGGTTTCCGCCGCGATTGATGAACTGACGAAATAAAACCCACAAAATATTTCAATCACCGCCTGCATATTCTTGAATATGGCAGGTGGTTGATTTGTGTAAAAAGTGTTTTTTGGGTATCATCTTTTCTGTGCTGTTGCTGTGCAGTTGCGTGTTGTGCGCAGGGGCGGTGGATTTGCCTGCGGATATTTCCGCCCAGGCGTGTGTTTTGATGGTTGCTGACACACATGAGGTGCTGTTTTCGAGAAATGAACACGACCCATTGCCCATGGCGAGCACGACCAAAATTATGACGGCGCTCATCGCCCTTGAAAGCGGGATACCGCAAAAAGAGATTACCGTCACAGATGAAATGGTGCGTGTGGAAGGGACTTCCATCGGACTGTTGCCCGGGGATACGGTTACCGTGCAAACGCTCGTTGCCGGTATGCTGTTGGAGTCGGGCAATGATGCCGCCAATGTGACCGCCTATGCGGTATCGGGCGGTATTGCTCCTTTTTTGGAAAAGATGAATGCAAAAGCACATAAGCTCGGTATGCAAAATACCTGCTTTGAAACCGTGTCGGGGCTCGATAGCGAAAATCACCGTTCCACGGCATATGATATGGCGTTGCTTGGCTGTGCTGCAATCCAAAATCCGGCGTTTTGCGCAATATGTTCGCAAACGCATATGCGGGTTTCTTACGGAAATCCGCCGTATGCACGGACTTTTTCAAATCATAATAAGCTTTTGGGCTCTTATGACGGCGTTTTCGGCATTAAAACAGGTTTTACGAAAAAAAGCGGGCGGTGTTTGGTATCTGCCGCCACGCGGGACGGCGTTACGCTGGTTTCGGTGACGCTGAATGCGCCGAACGATTGGGCGGACCACAAAAAACTGTTTGATTACGGTTTTGCTACTGTGCAAAAACGGCAGGCGTTTTCTACCGAACAGTGCCCGCAGATTGCGGTTGTCGGCGGCGAAAGCGCTTTTGTAACTGCAACGGTGATAGGGGATTGCTCGGTTGCGTTTGGCAATGCCGCGGCACAGGTGACAGCAAAAGTATATGTTCAGCCCTTTTTATATGCGCCCGTGGAAGCGGGAGACTGTGTCGGCAGGGTGGATTTGTTTGTGAACGGCGAAAGGGTATCCACCCATACGCTGGTTGCGGCGGAAAATGTTGCCGCAGTCACGCACGACTGTAACGAATGGACAGATGACGAAAAGCCAAAAACGCTGTCGGAAAAAATCAAAGCGTTTTTGAATTTGTTTAGGTGAATTGTATGACAGATGCAAAAGTTCGACTGCAAAAATATATGGCAGAAGCGGGGATTGCCTCACGGCGCAAGTCGGAGGAGTTAATTGCCGCAGGAAAAGTGCGTGTGAATGGGAAAGTTGCCGAAATCGGTGACAAAATCAATCCCCGCACGGATAAAGTGACGGTTTCGGGTAAAAAGGTTGTAAAATCCAAAAAGCATGTCTACATTATGCTCCATAAACCGCGCGGGTTTATTACCACCATGCACGACGAAATGGACAGAAAATGTGTGGCAGAACTGATTGCCGATGTGCCGGAGCGCGTGTATCCCGTCGGTCGATTGGACCGCGAGTCCGAAGGGCTTTTGCTGTTAACCAATGACGGGGAATTTGCAAATGCGTTAACGCATCCGTCCAAGCATGTGCCGAAAACTTACCGTGTGACCGTTCGCCCCGATGTGACGAAAGAGCAGTTAGCAGCATTTGAAAACGGCATAGAAATTGACGGTAAAATGACTTTACCCGCTGAGGTGCGCGTGTTGGACAAGCAAGAGGGCAGGGTTGTTCTGGAAGTTGTGATATACGAGGGGCGCAACCGACAAATTCGTAAGATGTGCGAGGCGTTGGGCTTAGAAGTGGCACGCTTAAAGCGCACCAAAATCGGTTCTCTGAAACTCGGTATGTTGAAACCGGGGGAGTATCGGTATTTGACTGAGGAGGAAATCCACGGGCTTTTGGTTGCGGCAGAAGTAACGAAAAGAGGGATATAATGGTTTTTTACCGACCGATTACCGACCGTGCGGAGATTGCACGGTTGTTCCCAACTGTTTCCTTGCCGACGGAAAAAACCGTCGGTGCATATGTTGCCGAAGAAAACGGTGCTTTCTGCGGAAAGTGTATGGTTGCGGTGGACGGGCAAGGTTGCGAGATTTCACAGCTTGCCGTGCCGAACGGCGATGCGCTTTTGGCCGAAGGGCTTTTGCGTTCTGCCCTGCATTTTGCGGGAAACCGAAATGCCTATACGGCAGTGTGCCGTGAAAGTGCCTTTCGGGAAACCTTGCTGTTGCTCGGCTTTGCGGAGCATGACGGCGTGTTCACAGGGGAAATCCCTACACTGTTACTCGGCTCGTGCTGTAAGCACAATCGCGGTGTAAACGGTTGACACACCGTGAAAAATGTAGTAAAATATATCGATAAAATCAGAGGCGGTTCAAAAATATGATAAAAAGTATGACCGGCTTTGGCAGAGCGCAGGAAACCGTGGACGGAATGCAAATCACGGTGGAACTCAAAAGCGTGAACCATCGCTATTTTGAATTTTCCGCAAAAGTGCCGCGTGCTTACGGCTTTTTGGAGGAAAAACTGAAAACCTTTACGAATACACAAATTTCCCGTGGGAAAACCGAATGCTATGTTTCCATTGAATTTTTAGAAGAAAGCGATGCAACGGTCGGGGTAAATACGGCGCTTGCCAAAGGGTATGTGGATGCGTTGCGCACGCTTTCCGAAACCTTCCAGTTGAAAGAGGACATTTCCGTGTCGCTTTTATCGCGTTTCCCCGATGTTTTAACCTTGCAAAAAGCACCGGCAGATGAAGAACGCATTTGGACAGCGGTGCAAAGCGTTGCTTCCCTTGCGGTGGAACGCTTCCTTGCGATGCGTGAGACGGAGGGCGAAAAGCTCCGCGCGGATATTCTTTCCCGTGCCGATACCATTCTTGACTGTGTTTCGTTTGTGGAGGAACGCTCCCCGCAAACCGTACGCGAATACAACGACAAACTCAAAAAGCGTATGGAGGAGTTGCTCGGCAATACCCAAGTTGACGAACAGCGCCTGTTAACGGAAGCCGCCATTTTTGCCGATAAAATTGCCGTGGATGAAGAAACCGTCCGTTTGCGTAGCCACATTTCACAGCTTCGCACCTTTATGGACGCCGAAGAGCCCATCGGCAGAAAACTCGATTTTTTGGTGCAGGAAATCAACCGTGAAGCCAACACGATTGGTTCCAAAGCGCAGGATGTGGAGATTGCCAAAAAGGTGATTGCCATTAAAGCGGAGGTTGAAAAAATCCGCGAGCAAGTACAAAACATCGAGTGAGGGCTTTTTTATGAAACTCATCAACATCGGCTTCGGGAATGCGGTAAATGCCGCAAGAATTTTGGCGGTGGTTTCGCCGGATTCCGCACCCGTGAAGCGTTTAATTCAAGAGGCGAAAGAGCAAAAACTCTTAATTGATGCCACCCAGGGGCGCAGAACACGCGCCGTCTTGATTACGGACAGTGACCATGTTATTTTGACCTATTTGCAGGCAGAAACGATTATGAACCGTTTTAACGGGGATACAAGCGCGGAGGATACGGTCAATGAGTGAACAAGGCAAACTGATTCTGTTTTCCGGTCCGTCCGGCGTTGGGAAAGATACGCTGTTGGATATTTTGATTCGTAAAAATCCGAATTTCCAAAAATCGATTTCCATTACCACCCGCGAGCGCCGCGAGGGTGAAGTGGACGGCGTTGATTATTATTTCATCACGCCCGATGATTTTGAAGCGATGCTGGATTGCGGCGAGGTTTTGGAATTTGCAAAATACGGGAAAAATCTGTACGGCACGCCCAAAAAGCCTGTGGATAAGTGGCTTGCAGAAGGGAAAAGCGTGATTTTGAAAATTGAGGTGCAGGGTGCGGCTAAAATTAAAAAAATGTACCCCGATGCACTCGCCATTTTCATCATGCCGCCGTCTATGGAGATTTTGGAACACCGTTTGCGCCAACGCGGTACGGAAAATGAGGACGACTTGGTGCTTCGCCTGACCATTGCGCGCGATGAAATTGAAAAGAGCCGAGATTACGATTATATTGTCATCAACGACAGTTTAGAGGCCGCCGCTGATGAAGTTTTGGATATTTTAAGTAAAGAATAAACAGAGTGAGGTAATGAAAAATGTTTAATCCGGATTTATCGAATGTGTTGAAAAACCATCTCAGCCGTTATTCCTTGGTGACGGCAACCGCAAAACGCGCGCGGGAAATCTCCGATGATGCGCTGGAAAACGGTGAAATCATTGTTGAAAAGCCTGTGAGCCTTGCGTTAGATGAGATTGTGGAAGGTAAATATCAAGTTATTGAGCCGGAAGAAATTCGCAACATTTGATTGTTGTACCGTGTGGAGAGGTGAATCGAGTGTATAATCAAATCGCAAAGGTCGCTGTGGAAAATGCGGCTTACAGCTTTGATGATGCATTCGATTATGCAATCCCGCAAGCTTTGGCAAGCAAGGTGCAACCGGGTGTGCGTGTTTTGGTGCCGTTCGGTAACGGCAATAAAAAACGGCAGGGCTTTGTGTTTGCTTTACGACAGCCGAAAGACGGCAAAAAGCTGAAAGCGATTGCCGAGGTGCTTGATGAAGCGCCGCTTTTAAATAATGAATTATTAAGAGTAGCCGTGTTCCTGAAGGAGCAAACCTTTTGCACGCTGTTTGAAGCGGCAAAAGCCATGCTTCCGTCGGGAATAGGGCTTCATTTTGTTTTGTCCTATATTTTAAATCCTGCTTACACAGAGGCAACGCATCCAACCGACACAGCAGAGCAGGCAGTTATTGCGTATATGCAGGAAAAAGCCGTGTATGTCAAACGGGAAAAGATCTTAAAAGATTTAGGCTATAAAAACGATTGCACATTGTTGGAAACCATGGCGGCAAAAGGGTATTTGCTTTGCAATACGGACGCACAGCGAAAAATCGGCGACGCCACCGTGAAAATGGCACGGCTGACCGCGTTTTATTTTGAATTTGCAGACGGCGCAGGGAAATTGACCAAAAAGCAAAAAGAAGTAACCGCCTTTTTGGAAAATGTCGGCACGGCGTCGGTGAAAGAAATTTGTTATTTTACAGGCGTCACGGCGGCGGTTATATCCACGCTTGCCGGTAAGGGTATTCTCGAGTTCTTTGAAAACGAAATATTCCGCCGCCCGAAATTTGAAAAGCAATCTTCTGTAAAAGAACAGATATATTTAACCGCCGCACAGCAAACGGCATTTGATGGGTTGTTGGGGCAGTTGCATAAAGAGACGCCCGAAACCGCCTTACTGTTCGGTGTAACAGGCTCAGGCAAAACGCAGATTTTTCTGCGGCTGATTGATGCCGTGTTGGAAACCGACAAAGGCGTTATTGTGATGGTGCCCGAAATTTCACTGACGCCGCAAATGCTGGCTATATTTTATGAACGGTACGGGAAAAAAGTTGCAGTATTTCACAGTGCCCTGTCGATGGGCGAGCGTTTGGACGAATGGAAACGCGTGAAAAAGGGCGAGGCGAAAATCGCGCTCGGCACACGGTCTGCCGTATTTGCGCCGTTTGAGAGTATCGGGTTGATTGTGATGGACGAGGAGCAGGAGCATACCTATAAGTCCGAAATGTCGCCGCGGTATCATGCGCGTGATGTGGCACGATTTCGCGTGAAAAATCACAATGCCCTGCTTTTGCTTGCGTCGGCAACCCCGTCTTTGGAAAGCTATGCACGGGCAAAAAGCGGACAATATGCTTTATATACCCTCACCGAACGCTACGGCAATGCCGTTTTGCCTGAGGTTTTGACGGTTGGCAATGCACAGTCCGATACAGGTACGCAACTGAGTGACGCTTTACTTTGTGAACTGCGGGAAAACCTAAAATCAGGCAATCAGTCTATATTGTTGCTCAATCGGCGTGGGTATAATACCTTTGCCGCTTGCGCCTCCTGCGGCAAAGTCAAAACCTGCCCGAATTGCAGTATTTCCTTAACCTATCACGCGCGTAATCATCGCTTGATGTGCCACTATTGCGGTTATTCCGAGCCGTTTACCGACACCTGTTCGGAATGCGGCGCGAAAACAGTGCAATACTCTGGCTTCGGTACACAGCGATTGGAGGACACCATCAGCGAGTTGCTTCCCGAAGCGCGCGTACTGCGTTTGGATACCGATACAACCGCTTCAAGATATTCTTTTGAAAATGCACTAAAAAAGTTCACAAATGGGGCGTATGATATAATGGTCGGTACACAGATGGTGGCAAAAGGGCTGGATTTCCCGAATGTCACTTTGGTCGGCGTTGTATCCGTTGACCAAATGCTGTATAATGATGATTATAAAAGTGCGGAGCGAACTTTTGATTTATTAACGCAGGTTGTCGGGCGTGCCGGGCGCGGTGATAAGGCAGGCAAAGCGATTATACAAACAGCTTTTCCCGACAATGAAGTCATTGCCCTTGCAAAGGCACAGGATTTTCCTGCATTTTATGATTTGGAAATTCAAATCCGTAAAGCAATGATTTATCCGCCGTACTGCGATTTATGTACGATTGGATTTATCGGTACAGACGAACTGCTGACAAAATCTGCGGCAAAAGCATTTTTGGAGAGCTTGCGTGCGCGGCACAAAGCGGAATATGCGGATTTGAATTTGATTGTTTTGGGTCCGATTGCCCCGCGGCTCTCTAAGGTTTCGGGCAAATATCGGTACCGTATCATTTTGAAATGTCACAACAACGCGAAATTGCGGGCGTTTGTGGCGGAACAGTTAAAAGACTTTTCTAAAAACAGTACTTACAAAAAAGTGACAGTTATAGCGGATATGAATCCGGAGAATATATATTGAGGTGACAAAAATGGCAATTCGGAACATACGCGTAAAAGGCGACCCGATTTTAAAACTAAAAAGCAGAACGGTTGAAAAATTCGATGACCGCCTGTTTACCTTGCTCGATGATATGCGCGATACGATGTACGACGCGGACGGTTGCGGTTTGGCGGCGGTACAGGTCGGTGTTTTAAAGCGTGTTGTCGTGATTGATACAGGCGAGGGGCTGTTGGAACTTATCAATCCCGAAATTACAGAACGAAAAGGGGAACAATGCGATGTAGAGGGTTGCCTTTCTTTACCCGGTGAGAGTGGCTATACATTGCGTCCTGCCTTTGTGCGTGTCCGCGCGCAAAACCGAAAAGGCGCGTGGTGTGAATATACCGGCGAAGCACTGCTTGCACGCGCATTTTGCCACGAAATTGACCACTTGGACGGGCATTTGTATACAGAACGCTTAGCGCCGAAAGACGCCGTTGAGCGTTTAAAAGCAGAACACCGTTTGGAGGACTGACCGATGCGAATTGTGTTTATGGGCACGCCGGATTTTGCCGTGCCGTGTTTACAGCGGTTACTTGCCGACGGTGAAGAGGTCGTCGGCGTATTTACCCAGCCCGACAAGCCCAAAGGCCGCGGATACGAATTGACGCCGCCGCCTGTGGAAGCGGAGGCGGTGTTACACGGAATCCCCGTGTTTCAGCCGAACAGTATGCGCAACGGCGAGGCTTTGGAAATGTTAAAAAATCTCAATCCCGATTTGTCGATTGTTGTCGCATACGGCAAGATTTTGCCAAAAGAGATTTTGGAACTCCCGAAATTCGGCTCGGTGAACATTCACGCTTCGATTTTGCCGCAGTATCGCGGCGCCGCACCGATACAGTGGTGCGTGCTCAACGGAGAAACGCAAACAGGCGTGACATCTATGCAGATGAACGAGGGGCTTGATACGGGCGATATGCTTCTTTCAAAAAGTATGCCCATTCCGCCCGATATGACAGCAGGCGAATTGCATGACGCACTCTCCGTACTCGGCGCCGAGGTGATGTCCGAAACCGTAAAAGCCATACGGGAGAACACTTTAAAACCCGTCCCGCAACCGGCGGAAAGCAACTACGCTCCGATGCTTACAAAAGCGCTTTGCCCGATGGATTTTCATAAATCGGCGCAGGAAATCCACAACCAAGTGCGCGGGCTTTGCCCGTGGCCGAGCGCAACGGCAATTTTCGATGGGAAACGCTTGAAAATTCATAAAACACGGTGTACGGATGTGTCCACCGATGCGTTGCCCGGCACGGTCATTGCAGTAGACGACGGCATTACGGTTGCCTGCGGCGACGGAAAAGCCGTAGAGATTTTAGAGTTACAGCCCGAGGGGAAGAAACGAATGACGGCAAAAGCATTTTTGGTGGGGCATTCCGTCAAAACAGGGGACACTTTTCAATAAAATCAGGTGATAAATATGTATCTCGATTACTATTATTTTATACTTGTTGTTCCGGTTCTTATCATTTCACTCCTTGCGCAGGCACGCGTCAATTCTGCCTATAACCGTTTTTCTGCTGTGCATAATATGCGTGGGCTGACGGGTGCGATGGCGGCGCAGGCGGTTTTGGATTTTTACGGCGTGCACGATGTGCGGATTGAGCATATCCACGGCAAACTCAATGACCATTATGACCCGAAAACCAATGTGATACGCCTTTCCGACGGCGTATACGGCAGTTGCTCCATTGCGGCGGTCGGGGTGGCCTGTCACGAGGCGGGGCACGCCGCACAGCACGCCGAAGGCTACGCGCCCATCAAAGTACGCAATGCATTTTTACTGCCGGCGCAAATCGGCTCCAATGCCGCAATCCCGCTTGCAATTATCGGGATTTTTCTCGGCTCGCAATTTTTAATGAATCTCGGTATTTTTCTGTATGCCGCAGTCATGCTGTTTCAGTTATGCACCTTGCCTGTTGAATTCAACGCCAGCCGCCGTGCAATCTCCGTGATACAGGATACGGGTTTGCTTGCAGAACCGGAAATCGGCGGGGCACAAAAGGTACTTCGTGCGGCGGCAATGACCTATATTGCCTCGTTTGCAATGTCCGCGGCACAGTTACTTCGATTGCTGTTGCTCACAAGAAACAGAAGGGATTGACCGTATGAATGACCGCCAAACGGCGTTTCGCGTTTTAAATCGAATAGAAAAAAACAAAGCATATTCCAACTTGGCGCTGGATGCAGAGTTACGGCAAAATCAGGAAAACACCGTTTCGTCTGCCTTCGTTACCGCGCTTGTTTACGGCGTTTTAGAACGCAAAATCACATTGGATTATATTTTGTCCGCTTTTTTAAAACAGCCGATAAAAAAACTGCGCACCGAGGTGCTGACCGCCTTGCGCTTGGGCGTATATCAAATAAAGTTTATGGATAAAGTGCCCGTTTCGGCGGCGGTTAACGAAAGCGTCAAGCTTGTAAAATCCAACGGTTGTGCATATGCCGCGGGACTTGTGAATTCTGTATTGCGTAAAGTGGCAGACAGTGCGGTTTTGTATCCCGAAAAGACCGATTTTCTGCAATATTTAAGTGTGCGCTATTCCTGCCCGACCGCACTTGTGCAGCACTACATAGACGATTACGGCGCGGAAAATGCCGAGGGGATTTTGATGAGCTCCATCGGTCCTGTTCCGACCGTGTTACGGGTAAATACTTTAAAAACGAATGAAACCGACCTAAAAGAAATATTCGCGGCAGAGGGGATTGCTTCTGCAATCGGTCAGACAGAGCATACGCTCGTTCTAACGGACGGCGGCGCGATAGAACAATGCAATGCCTACCGCGACGGTCTTTTCCATGTGCAGGACACGGCAAGTGCGCTTTGCGTGCAGGCGCTCGATGTGCACCCAGGGCAGACCGTTATAGATGTTTGCGCCGCACCCGGCGGAAAATCCTTTACCGTTGCGGAGCAAATGGAAAAT
>JBJEPU010000085.1:0-12951 GCA_051881395.1 Candidatus Fimenecus sp. | reverse complement strand
CGCAAAAAAATCACAAAAAAGACCAAAGGCATCGTGATTATCAACCCGAACAATCCCACAGGGGCACTGTATTCGGAGGAGATTTTAAAAGAAATCGTGCAGGTGGCGCGCGAAAATGAACTTATCCTTTTCTCAGATGAAATTTATGACCGATTGGTCATGGACGGACTGAAACATATTTCCGTCGCTTCTCTTGCACCCGATGTGCCGTGTGTTACCTTTAACGGGCTGTCAAAATCGCACCGCGTGGCAGGATTTCGTTGTGGGTGGATGTGCATAAGCGGCGATAAAAAGCGTATAAAGGGCTATATCGAGGGTCTGAATTTACTTTCGTCCATGCGGCTTTGCTCCAATGTACCCGCACAGCAGATTATCCAAACAGCTTTGGGCGGGTATCAAAGCAGTGACGAACTTTTACAGCCCGGCGGGCGCATTTATGAACAGCGCGAATGTATTTACAATGCCCTTTGCGAAATCGACGGCGTTTCCGTGATGAAACCGAAAGCGGCATTTTATATTTTTCCGAAAATAGATAAGTATAAGTTTCATATCAAGGATGACGAGCAGTTTGTGTTGGATTTTCTGCGAAAAAAGAAAATTCTTTTGGTACACGGCAGGGCGTTTCATTACCCCGAGCCCGACCATGTGCGGATTGTCTATTTGCCGAATACCAAGCAATTAACCGAGGCGACAGGGGCGTTAAAGGACTTTTTACAGGATTACAGTCAAGTCTAAATCGGTATTGGAACTTTAAAACGGGGTTGCTTTTTTGTTCTTTCTATGCTATGCTCAAATCAGTAATGTGAGGAGGGCGCTTTATGGAACAAAATGAAAAGGGTTTTTCTGCGGAGACTGCGGGCGAAATTCCCGAAACGGAACCTTTTGACCCGCTTGCGGCAGGCGATATGCCGGAAATTCGCGAAATGCCGAGCTATGAAAAAATGCGGGATGAAGCGGTGGAACAATACCGACAGAACCGCAAAACAAATCGGATTTATCTTTCTATCGGTATTGTAGGTTTAACGGTATCTTTTTGCATATTTTGGGAGTTGATTATCGCCCATACGAATGTTTTGTTTTTGATTGTCGCACTGTTTGTGCTTTTCTTTGCGGCGTGGTGCATTTCTTGCATCAAAAAATTTTCCGATATAAAACGAGACTACCGCTATCGCCTATACCGTGCGGTGGAAATTATGTCGAATGCAAATGTCTTTATGCAAGTACCGCAAGAGGATTTGGAACGGTTCGATAAATGGTATCGGTAAATGTATAAAAAAGCGGTCTGCCGAAGGGAAATCCTTCGGCAGACCTTTTTTGTCCGAAAAATATTAACGAACTTATTTCATGCTGTCTTCATAAGATTTAATCATCTTTTTAACCATCTGACCGCCGACAGAGCCTGCCTGCTTCGAGGTCAAATCGCCGTTGTACCCCTGTTTCAGGTTAACACCTACTTCAGAAGCCGCTTCCATCTTGAACTTGTCAAGCGCCGCTCGAGCTTCGGGGACTACATTCTTTCTGCTAGCCACAGTAAACACTCCTTTGCAATAAATTTTGCGTTTGCAATAGTATTTTGGGCAATTTGGATTTTGTTATCACAGAAAATAAATGCAAAAGATGTTAAATTTTTGCAGTTGATTGCAAAATTCTTTTTAGCATATTCAGCCAACCTACTTCATATTTATTATTGACAGAAGTAAGGAGGGCTGTATAGTGAAAGATACTGTTGAAGACCGTGCAGTAGAGCTCGGCGAATATATTGTGCAAAATCAAACCACCGTACGCGCCGCCGCGCAGGTGTTCGGCATCAGCAAAAGCACCGTACATATGGATGTAGCCAAGCGCTTGGAACGCATAAACCCGTCGCTGTATCATGCGGTTCGTGAGGTTTTAGATGTGAATAAAGCACAGCGCCATATTCGCGGCGGACTTGCTACGCGTGAAAAATATAAGCACAGTGCAAAAGATGCCTGAAATATTGTTCGACAGATAAAAAATGCGCAGTCATCAGATTGCGTATTTTTTTGTTGGCAATATGCGTTTTTTATGGTACAATAGGGAAGATTTCATAAGGAAGGAGCTATGCAAAATGAAAACCTTGGATTTAATTGTGCCTTGTTATAATGAAGAAGAAGCTCTTCCGATTTTTTATAATACCGTTGCACCGATTGTGGATGGATTGGCGGATACGGCGGTTCGTTTCCTGTTTGTGGATGACGGCAGCCGTGACAAAACGCGTGTTGTTTTGCGCGATTTGGCGGGGAAGGACAAGCGCGTACGCTATATTTCTTTTTCACGCAATTTCGGCAAAGAGGCGGCAATGCTTGCGGGACTTCGCGCCGCCAACGCCGATTATATCGGAATTATTGACGCGGATTTACAGCATGACCCGCATTTACTTCCCGAAATGTTGCGTGCCGTTTCCGAAGAGAACTATGATATTGCGGCGGCGCGACGAATTGACCGCACAGGGGAATCCAAACTGAAAAGCGGATTTTCCAAAGCGTTTTATAAAATTATTAACCGCATTTCCGACGCAAGTATTGAAGAGGGCGCACAGGATTATCGGATTATGCGTCGTAAGGTTGTGCAGGCAATTCTTTCTATGCCCGAATATAACCGTTTTTCCAAAGGTATTTTCAGTTGGGTCGGGTTTCAAACCAAATGGTTTCCGCATGAAAACCGCGCACGCACGGCGGGGCGCTCGAAATGGTCTTTCGGCAATTTGTTAACCTATGCAATGGACGGTATTGTGAATTTTTCTACCGCGCCGTTAAAGATTTCTCTGTTTTTCGGCTCGGCGCTGAGTTTCGTCGGCATCATTTATGCCTTGTATATCATTATTCGCACATTGCTTTTGGGCAGTGATGTACCGGGGTATCCGTCCATTTTCAGTGCCATCTTAATTATCGGCGGATTTATCCTACTTTTCTTGGGCGTTTTGGGTGAATATATTTCGAGAATTTATATGGAAGTGAAAAATCGCCCGAACTATATTATTGACGAAACCAACATAATTCCCGAAACCGACGAAAAAAAATAAAATAAGCCTTGTAATTGCGACATTTTTTATATATAATCTTAACAGTATGCACAAATCGATTGTGCTGAAAGGTGGAAGCAAAAAGTGGCAGAAGAAAAAAATATGTTCGTTGAAATGGAACATGACGTCATGGATTTTTGGGAGCAGGAAAAATGCTTTGAAAAATTGCGTGAAAAAAATAAGGGAAATAAAATGTTCCGCTTCTTAGACGGTCCGATTACCGCCAATAACCCGATGGGCATTCACCATGCCTGGGGCAGAAGCATTAAAGACATATTTATTCGTTACCATGCGATGAACGGCTGTGATTGCCGTTATCAAAACGGCTTTGACTCTCAGGGCCTTTGGGTGGAAGTCGAGGTGGAAAAAGAACTCGGCTTTGAAACCAAAAAAGATATTGAAGAATACGGTATGGATAAGTTTACGCAGGCTTGTAAAGACCGCGTAAAGCATTTTTCGGGCATTATCACCGAGCAGTCCAAACGCCTTGGGCAGTGGATGGATTGGGATAACTCCTATTATACCAATACCGATGAAAACATTGCGGGCATTTGGTATTTCTTAAAGAAATGTGATGAACACGGCTGGATTCAGCGCGAATATAAACCGATGCCTTGGTGCCCCAGATGCGGCACTTCCCTTTCGGAGCACGAAATGACCGGCTCTTACAAACTGATGACGCATAATTCCGTGTTCTTTAAACTGCCAATAAAAGAATTGGACAGTAAAATGCTTGTGTGGACAACCACGCCGTGGACGCTTTCCTCGAATGTGGCATTGGCAGTCAATCCCGATATTGATTATGTGGAAGTCAAAGTCAAGAGCGACGAACAGACTTTAATTCTTGCCAAAAATGCCATCAAATATTTGGGCGATGATAAAGTCGAAGTTGTGCGCGGCTTGAAAGGTGCAGAACTTGTCGGTCTGCACTATGAGACCTGCTTCCCCGATATTCCTGCACAGGCGGGGATTGACCATAAGATTGTACCGTGGGAAGATGTTGCCGCAGACGAAGGTACGGGTGTTGTACATATCGCGCCCGGTTGCGGTATTGAGGACTTTGAACTCGGCGAGCGCATCGGTCTTGCAAAGGTGATGCCGATTGACGATACGGGGATTTATCTCGACGGCTTCGGCTGGATGACCGGAAAGGACAGCCACACCATTGCCGACGAAGTGTTCGAGCACTTGAAGGCAGATAATAAACTCTACAAAGTGGAACCGCATGAGCACAGTTATCCTGTGTGCTGGCGTTGCAAATCCGAAGTGGTGTTCCGTTTGGTCCCTGCTTGGTATATCCGTACCGAGGAGTTAAAGCCGAAGCTCATTGAAGCGGCAAACGCCGTAAAATGGGAGCCTGCTTCCAACGGCAAGCGTATGAACGACTGGCTGACCAATATGGGTGATTGGAACATTTCCAGAAAACGCTATTACGGTATGCCGTTGCCATTCTACCCGTGCGACTGCGGGCATACAACCGTTATCGGTTCACGGCAGGAGTTGCATGATTTGGCAGTTGACCCCGCCAAAGTAGACGCTTTGCCCGAACTGCACCGCCCGTGGGTTGACGAAATTCAAATCAAATGCCCGCATTGCGGTAAACCCGTTTCCCGCGTTTCCGAAATCGGCGATGTTTGGCTCGACGCCGGTATTGTACCGTTTTCGACGCTCGGCTATTTCCGCGATAAAGAGTATTGGAGAAAGAACTATCCCGCAGAATGGGTGACCGAAATGCATGAACAGGTGCGTTTGTGGTTCTATTCTCTTCTGTTTATGAGCGTGGTTTTGGAAGGCAGAGCGCCGTATGAGCGCGTTTTGACCAACAGCGCGGTTGTGTCCGAGGACGGCTCAAAGTTCTCGAAAACAGGCTTTATGATTAAGTTTGACGAGGCGGCGGAAAAAATCGGCGCCGATACCGTTCGCTATATGTATGCAGGCGCTCCGGTTTCCAGCGATGTCCGTTTCGGCTACAATCTCGGCGATGAAGCGCGAAGAAAACTGTTGTCTTTCTGGAATATTTATACATTCTATGAGACCTATGCCAAAATCGACAAACCGAATTTTGAGGGCTACTCACCCGACAAATCCAAAATGAGCCCCACAGACTTGTGGCTTGTGGCGCGCACCAATGCATTTATCAAACGCGCAACCGCATGCTTTGAGGATTACAAGGTGTATTTGCTCGTCAAAGATTTTGAAGTGTTCGTTGATGATATTTCCAACTGGTATATTCGTACCAATCGCCGCCGTTTCTGGAAAACGGGCGACGAGCAGGACAAGAAACTGGCGTATTGGGTGCTGTTCTATGCGCTCAACTCCGCTGTGCAGGTGATGGCACCTGTGATTCCGTTTATGACCGAGCACATTTGGCAGAATTTGACTCGTAAAGTGTTGCCGTCGTCACCGATTTCCGTGCATTTGAGCGATTGGCCGAAACCCTTAGAGGGCTTTGACAACGACGAAATCATTGCACAAACCGCTATGGTGCGTGAGGCGATTGCCGTTGCAATGCGTTTGCGCAACGAACAGCAGTTAAAGGTGCGTCAGCCGCTTTCCAAACTGTATATTTGCTGTGACGAGGCGTCGGCGAATAAAATCCGCACCTTTGAGAAAAATATTTTAGACGAGCTCAATATAAAAGAACTTGTGTATTTGCAAGATGTGAACGTTTTGGAGGACAAATACCTGACCGTGAACTTTAAGGTCGCAGGTGCCGTTCTCAAACAAAATGTTAACAAGATGAAACAGACGCTCGAATCCCTTTCCGATGCGGATATGGCGGCGGCTGTGGCGGCTGTGGAAGCCGGCGGGCAGGTGACTGTACCCGGATTTGAGGGCACTTTCGATGCGACTATTTTCAATTTGGCAACCAAAACCAAGGCGGGGATTGTTTCGGCGGAATTCCAAAACGGTGCGGCGGTGATTGCACTCGATACAACGCTGACCGAGGATTTAATCCGAGAAGGCTTGGTGCGTGATGTCATTCGTCAATGCCAGCTTATCCGTAAAGAAGCGGGCTATGAGGTGGAACAGCGCGTCAATATGGCAATCGCTTCGGAAAATGCCGATATTATTGCGGCGCTGGCGGAAAAGAAAGCCTATTTGGAAGCCGAATTGCTTGCTGATTCCGTTTTGCTGAATGAAACGCTTGCAGCAGACCTTGAAAAAGAAGTGGATATTGCCGACAGTAAGGTGAAACTTTCGGTTGTGAAAGCATAAGGAGGATATACATGCTTACAGAAATTACAAAAGATATGACCATCGGCGACATTTTGGACGCCGACCGCGAAACCGTTCCGTTTTTCTTGGAAATGGGTATGCATTGTCTCGGCTGTCCCGCCTCCCGCGGTGAGACCGTCGAACAGGCTTGCGAAGTGCACGGTGTGGACGCCGACGCGCTTGTGGATAAAATCAACGAATTTCTCAAGAATAAATAAGGAAAAAGCAGGGGCGGTAACAAGTTTGTTGCGCCCCTGTTTTCTACGGTGACTTATGCTGAATTTAACAAACCGATTGCAGTTGGTTGCCGACTGTGTAAACCCTTGCATATGTATGGCGGACATCGGTACGGACCACGCCTATTTGCCTGCGTGGTGCCTGTTGAACGGCAAAGCGCAATTTGCCATCGCCGCCGACATCAATCCGAATCCGCTTGCCAATGCGCGGCAAACGCTCGGTACATACGGTTTAGAAGAACGAATTGATTTGCGCCTTTCCGACGGATTGCAAAATATTGCGGCAGACGAGGCGCAGGAAATCGTTGTAGCCGGTATGGGCGGTAATCAAATTGCAGATATGATTGAGAATACCGCATGGTTACAAGACAACGCCAAGCATTTGATATTACAGCCGATGACACATTTTGAAGATGTGCGAAAATCCCTTTTGGAGAACGGCTTTCAAATTGAGACGGAACGCACCGCCGCAGAGGGCGACCGGCTGTATTTGGTGATTTCCGCGCGGTACGGCGGTGAAACGCGCACATATCCCGAATGGTATTTTTATGCGGGCGAGTTGGTGCACGGCAAAACACAAACGGACCGTCTGTTTTTAGAGAAAATTCTTGCGCGGCTTAAAAAGCGAGCAACTGCACTTTGTGAGAAAGACGCGGCAGAATCTGCACGGCTGTTTGCCGTCATAAAGGAGATTGAACATGAACGCAGGGCAGATTTATGAGTACATAGACCGCATTGCGCCGTTTTGTTGCCAAGAGGAATGGGACAACAGCGGCTTTCAGGTCGGCGAACGGGCAAAGGAAGTGCATAAAATTTTATTTGCCTTAGATGCGACTGCCGATTTGGTGCGGGAAGCGCATAAAAAGCAGTGCGATTTAATCGTAACGCACCACCCGTTTTTATTTCAGGCACAAAAACAATTTACGGAGCAAAACCCTGCTTACCTTGCGGCAAAATACAATATTGCCGTGATTTCCGCCCATACTTCGTACGACTGTGCCGACAGCGGTGTGAATGATGTGCTGGCGGAATTGTTGGAATTACAAAATATCCGAAAATCCGAAAACGGGTTATACAGACTCGGTGAAACAAAATGCCAAACTGCCTTGGAATTTGCCGCGTTTGCAAAATCTGTTTTAAATGCGACCGTAGCGGTTTCTCTGCCGCAAAAAGTAATAAAGCTTGTTGCGGTTTGCGGCGGCGCGGGAATGGATTTTGCACTTGAAGCCCAAGCGACGGGTGCGGATTTGTATTTTACGGGTGACGCCAAACACCATGAAATTTTAGATGCCGCGGAATGCGGGCTTTCCGTAGCGGCGGCGGGGCATTTCCAAACAGAGTTCCCTGCGGTGGTGTCTCTCAAAAACCGTGTGCAGGCGCAGTTCCCCGAAATTTCTTGCGTGTTGTCTGCGCAGACAGCACCAACCGTAACGGTATAGGAGTATATATGGCATTAGACGGTATTACATTGCATTTTGTGAAAACCGAATTGGAACAGACCGTTTTGGGCGCGCGGGTGGAAAAGGTACACCAGCCGTCCAAGGCGGAAATTGTGTTGCTTTTGCGCACGCGCGGCGGTGCATTTCGGTTGTTTTTGTCGGCGGAGTCTGCCTCGGCACGGGTGCATTTGACACAGTTCCCAACTGAAAATCCGCAAAATCCGCCGATGCTTTGTATGCTGTTTCGTAAGCACTTAACAGGTGCAATTCTTTCGGGTATTCGTCAAGCGGGATTGGACCGCATTTTGTTTTTAGATTTTGACGGCGCCAACGAAATCGGCGATAAGGTAAAATTGACGCTTTGCATTGAAATTACGGGACAGCACAGCAATATCATTTTAATCGACGGAAACGGCAAAATTCTCGACGCCGGCAAACGTGTGGACGAAACCAAATCCTCTGTGCGAGAGGTCTTGCCGGGGTGCACCTATGTTTTGCCGCCGCGGCAGGATAAAATCAATTTGCTGTCAGAGCCTGTCCTGAAAGCCGCCGCGCGCGTAAAACTGCAAAAAAATCAGCAACTCGCAAAAGCCTTTATGCAAAGCGTGGAGGGAATTTCGCCGATTGTCAGCCGTGAATTGGCGCACTTGGCGGCGGGGGATTGTACTTGCGCCGTGGATTCGGTGACAGAACAACAAATTGCCGCCGCACTTGAAAAAGTGAAAATGTGTTTGCAAACGAACACACCGCAATACTGCATGGTGTATAATGATGAGGACAAGCCTTTTGACTTTTCTTTTTTGGATATTACCCAATACGGTGTGTTTTACAAAAAGGCCTATGCTGACTCATTCTGTGCGCTTTTGGACGCATTTTATTTTGAACGCGACCGCGCTCTGCGTGCCAAACGCAAGGCAGGGGATTTGTATAAGGCTTTGCACACCTTACAAGAGCGTACCGCGCGCAAAATTTCCAATCAACAGGCAGAGCTTGCGGCTTGTGCGGATAAAGAACAGCTTCGTGTCTTTGCAGAGCTTATCAATGCCAATCAATATGCACTTCAAAAAGGCGTGCCGATTTACGAGGTGCCGAATTATTATGAAAATAACGAAACAGTGCGCATTTCCGTAAACCCCGCGCTTTCACCTGCACAAAATGCACAGAAATATTATAAGGCTTATAAAAAAGCGCACACGGCTGAAAAAATGCTTGCCGGCTTGATTGAAAAAGGGGAACAGGAAATCCTGTATTTTGATTCGGTTTTAGATACGCTTTCCCGTGCCGAAACCGAAAGTGAATTGACGCTGATTCGACAGGAATTGATTGACGGCGGCTATTTGAAACGCAAAAAAGGCGGAAAACTTCGTTTGCCAAAAGAATTACCGCCCTATAAATTCAAAACAAGTGACGATTTCACCGTTTTGGTCGGGCGGAACAATACACAAAACGATAAGCTGACCTTGAAAACTGCTAAAAATTATGATATGTGGTTGCATACACAAAGCTTTGCCGGCTCGCACACGGTGATTTTATCTGAAAACCGAGAAATTACCGATAAAGCGATTGTGGAGGCGGCCGAAATTGCGGCGTTTTTCAGCAGTGCAAATGACGCAAAAAAAGTTCCTGTGGATTACACCTTGATAAAAAACATTAAAAAACCCGTCGGCGCAAAGCCCGGGAAAGTGATTTATCACATTTATAACACCGTGTATGTGACGCCGCGTAATCCCGAAGAAATAAAGACATAAAAGCAAGCCCGCAGTTGCCGAAAAAGGTAACTGCGGGCTTTTTAGAATCGACTGACGGGTATTTATTCGTCCGATGTGGTAGAAAGCACTTCGCTCTCTCTGAACAGCAGAGAAATACACCAAACCGCCGCAATGGCAACCAAAGTGTAGATAATTCTGCTGATAACCGCGCTTTGCCCGCCGAAAATCCAGCCGACGATGTCAAATTGGAAAAGCCCGATGGAGCCCCAATTGATGCCGCCGATGATAACCAATATTAATGCGATTCTATCCAGCATATTTTTCAACTCCTTCATTGTGTCTTATCCGTAGTTTGCGTGAAAAAATATGCTTTATTCAAATTTAAAAAATTTTTAAAACCGCTTAAATCCCTGCCGCTTTTTTCAAAGCCGCCGCTTTGTCGGTTTGCTCCCAACGAACGGATAAATCCGTTCTGCCCATATGCCCGTAGGCTGCAAGCGGACGGTAAATCGGTCGGCGCAAATCAAGATAATCAATAATAGCCGCGGGGCGTAAATCAAATACCTCAGTGACAATTTCGCTCAACACGTCGTCTGCCAAAATGCCGGTACCGAAGGTATCCACCATCACGGAAACCGGGTGAGCAACGCCAATCGCATATGCCAACTGAATTTCGCATTTTTTGGCAAGCCCTGCCGCCACAATATTTTTGGCCACATATCGCGCTGCATACGCCGCCGAACGGTCCACCTTAGTGGGGTCTTTGCCCGAGAAGCAACCGCCGCCGTGTCTGCCGACGCCGCCGTAAGTGTCCACAATAATTTTTCTGCCGGTTAAACCGCTGTCACCCGCAGGTCCGCCCGTCACAAAACGGCCTGTGGGATTGACATAAATAATCGTATCATCATCAAAATGGTTTTCAGGCACAATCGGTTTAATCACATAATTTAAAATATCACTGCGAATTTGCGAGAGTTCCACATCAGCGCTGTGCTGTGAGGATACAACAATCGTGTCCACACGCACGGGAACATCATTTTCATCGTATTCCACCGTGACCTGTGTTTTGCCGTCTGCGCGTAAGTAGGGGAGTGTGCCGTTTTTGCGCACCGCTGTCAACTGTTTTGCCAATTTGTGTGCGAGCGAAATCGGCAAAGGCATCAATTCTTCGGTTTCGTCACATGCGTAGCCGAACATCATCCCTTGGTCGCCCGCGCCGTGCAGATTATTATCTTCCGCTTGCCCTTCTTTTAATTCATAGGAAGCGTCAACGCCCAATGCAATATCTGCCGACTGTTTATCAATAATTGTTTCGATTTTGCAGGTATGCCCGTTAAAGCCTTTTTCGTCGCTGTCATACCCGATTTCACACACGACGTCGCGCGCGATTTGTTCAATGTCAATTTTGGCGCTGGTGGTGATTTCACCCATTACGGTAATTCTATCCGTAATACAGGTGGTTTCGCAAGCAACACGACCGTTCGGGTCCTGTGCCAAAATCGCGTCCAAAACCGCGTCGGAAATATTGTCACAGATTTTGTCGGGATGCCCCTCCGTAACCGATTCAGATGTAAAAAGATGTTTTGCCATGGTGGTTCTCCTTTGTGTTTTGCCGTTTCCGAATAAAAAGCACCCGGGCGGCAGGCGCCAAGGTACTTTGTGTCACCTTATCTTTCAGCAAAACTGCTGTGGGATTTGGCACCTTGCAAATATTGCAGGTTGCCGGACTTCACAGGGCCTGTCCCTCCGTCACTCTCTATAAGGAATGTTGTATTTTGTTGTCGAACAGTATTCTATACTGTTTTACAGGGTTTGTCAACCGTATTTCGGTGAAATGCTCGTAAAATGTTTAAGGTGAGGCTCGCCTAACCTTATCCGTTGTGTTTCCCTTTTAAAATCGGAGAAAGGGGCTTATAAACAATAAAGGTAACTAACGCGCAAAGCATACCTTTGATAAAGGTAAACGGTACATTAAATATCAAAAGTGCCTGCCAAAGCGCGGTCACGCGCGGCAAAATTGCCTGATATGCCGCAATAATCTGCTCCATTGGCATAAAGTTGGTGTAAATCGGGTAGACAATGAAGTAATTGGTGAGAAAACTCATGCCCGCCATACAAACCGCACCGACCAATGACCCGAGTAAAGCAAATTTACGATTTTTTTTGTGCTTATAGATGCGTCCTGCGGGAATGACAAGCATACAACCTAAAATAAAGTTGGAAAGCTCGCCGACACCGCCTGTGGTGGTCGTGAACAGGTTGATTAGATTTTTAATCAAACACACGCCGACACCGCTTAACGGTCCGAATGCAAACGAAGCAATCAGCGCGGGCATATCCGACAAATCCATTTTAATAAAACCGGGCATAAACGGTACGCTGAAATCCAAAAACATTAAAACGGCGGAGACTGCCGCCAAAATAGCGGTAACAGTCAGTTTGCGGATTTTTTGCGCGGAGTAGACTTTGCTTTTTTTCTTCGGGGTGGTTGCTGTGTTTTCCATTTGACATTACGCCTTTCCAAAAATATTGCAAATACGGCTGTCAAACAAAAAGCCCCGTAAGAAAAATCTTACGAGGCGCAGGTGTATAGAACATACATCTTCTTTCATCCGGACTGTACCGTCGGTTTGGGAATTGCACCCAATCAGCAAATCGCTTGTGGACTTTTACCACCGGTGGGGACTTGCACCCCGCCTTGAAGACAGCTGTTAATTTGTACTGTTATTATATGCCTATCCATTCGCTTTGTCAACCGGCTTTTTGCTGTTTTTTAAAAGCAAAAGTCCGAGGATAATTACAATCGGGAAAAGATTGCCGAAGCCCAATCCGATTTTTAAGGCTTCGCCGTCTGTAAGCGCTGTATTTGCCGATTGCGCCGCAGTGGAAATAAAACTCACAATCGAAGGCCCTAAGGAGCATCCCAGGTCGCCTAAAATGGCAAGCACGCCGAACATGGCGGCGCCGCCTTTTGGATACAGTTCCGAAACCAAGCTGAATGTACCCGGCCAAAACAGGCTGACCGAAAGTCCCGTCAGCGCACAGCCGAACAGCGACAGCAGGGGATTCGGGGAAACGGCTGTGACAGTGTAGCAGGCAATGCACAGTGCCGCACAGCAAAGCAAGGCTTTTTTTAAATTGAGTTTATGCCCGTAAAGCCCGAACAGCAGTCTGCCCATGCCCATAAATACGGCAAATAGGCACGGTCCTAACAAGTCTCCCATAAATTTTCCGACGCCCAAGCCCGCCTCCGCAAAATACGAGGACCATTGCGACATGGCAAGCTCCGAAGCACCCGCACAAAA
>JBJEPU010000084.1:0-52622 GCA_051881395.1 Candidatus Fimenecus sp. | reverse complement strand
GATATATCCCATATGGCGCTGTCTCTGTTGATTTCGCGCGCGGCAGACGGCGCGGTTTTGCGTACGCCGCTTGCCGTGGAAATCTCCGAAAAGTACGAAGAAATACTGCTCGACGAATATCAGGACACCAACGAAGCGCAGGATATGCTCTTTTCAGCAATCTCGCGGGAAGGGCAAAATCTGTTTACCGTCGGCGATGTCAAGCAAAGCATATACGGCTTCCGCCTTGCGATGCCCGAAATTTTTCTGCGCCGCCGCGAACAGTATGCCGATTTCGACGGCAAAACCTATCCCGCGCGCATTACCTTGGATAAAAACTTCCGTTCCCGCAAAAATGTTGCGGACGGTATCAACTATCTGTTCGGACAACTGATGACGAAAGATTCCTGCGGGATTGACTATTCGGAGACGGAACGGCTCAATCCCGCCGCACCGTTTGATGCGGCAGAGGACGAAAGCGTCGAATTGCACTTGCTTTCGGGTGCGACGCAGGATGAGGACGGCAATTTTACGGAATGCCGCCATATCGCCGAAACCGTTCGCAAAATGCTGGACTCCAAAATGCTTGTGACCGATAAAAACGGAGAACGCCGCCCGGTTCGTCCGCGCGATATTTGTATTTTGATGCGCTCTTTAAAAAACGGCAACCGTTATTTGGAGGCGCTCGAAAGCGTCGGCGTGCCCGCGTTTTATCAGAAAAAGGGCGGCTTTTTCTCGATGCGGGAAATCCGCGTGATGGTGTCGCTTTTGGAAATTCTCAACAATCCGCTGTTGGATGTGCCGCTGTGCGCCTGTTTGTTGTCGCCGATTTGGGGCTTTACGCCCGACGAATTGGCGCAAATCAATCTGCATTCGCACGAAACGGCGCTGTTTCGGCGTTTGCGTGCCTTTGGAAGCCCCAAATGCCGCGCATTTTTAGCGGATTATGAGGCACTCAAACGGTTAAGCACCGTCCAAACCCCCGCCGCATTGCTGCGGAGCATTTATGCCTATACGGGTTTTGAAGCGATAGTCGGCGCGATGGCGGGCGGCGAAAACCGAAAACTCAATTTGTTATTGCTGTTGCGCTATGCTGAGGATTACGGCGAAATCGGCAAAAACAGTCTGTCGGGCTTTTTGCGGTATCTTGAAAAACTGCGCGAAAACGAAGAAAATGTTGAGGCGGCAACGGGCGTTTCGGAATATGCTGATGTGGTGCGCATTATGACCGTGCACAAAAGCAAAGGTTTGGAATTCCCCGTGGTGATATTGGCAAAATGCGGTACACAGTTTAACCGTTCGGACCAATACAAAAAAATGCTGATACACCAAGACCTTTTGCTGGGTCTTAAAATTTTTGACCGAGAAAACCGCCGTACTTTTCAAAGCGTGCCTTATGTCGGTACGCAGTTGGCTATCGGTGCGGCGGCGCAAGCGGAAGAACTGCGCGTGCTGTATGTTGCGCTGACGCGCGCGAAGGAAAAACTGATTTTTGTCGGCACCTGCGGTCGGCGCAATGCGGCAAACTGGGTGCATGCGGCAGCGCTGGCGGTGCAGGGCGAAACGGGCGTGCCGTCAGCCTATGTAAATGGGGCGTCGTGCTATTTGGATTGGCTTTTGGCATCGTGTATGAAGCACCCGCAGGCGGACGTTCTGCGCGAAATGGCTGATGTCGGCACGCGCGAGAGCACGGTGGGCGGCTTTGATTTGCAGGTGGTTTTGCCGAATACAGAAGAAACGCCCGAGACCGTTGCCCAAAGCGAACCCGTCGAAACGGCAAAGCCAGACGCGGCGCTCTTTGCGGAAATTGACCGCCGCGTGCAGTTTCAATATCACGCAATGCCGCTTTCTACCTGTCCCGGTAAGGTTTCCGCGTCCGCCCTCAATGAAGCGGAGCACAGCTTTACCTATTTTGCCGCCGCCGAACCCGCCTTCCTCGGCAAAAGCGGCTTAACCCCCGCCGAGCGCGGCACGGCAACCCACCGTTTTGCCGAAGTATGCGACTTTCAAAACGCCCAAGACGATTTGGAAACGGAAATTCAACGCTTGCAAAGTGCGGGGTATTTGCGAAAAGAAGAATGTGATGTGCTCGACCGTGAAACCTTAACCGCCTTTTTACAGTCCGATTTGCTTGCCCGTATGCAATCCGCCGAGGAAATATACCGCGAGCAAAAATTTACGGTGCTGTTCCCGGCAAATGCGGTTGTATCTACGCTTGGCGACGATTTCCCCGACGAGCAAATTACCGTGCAGGGGATTATCGACTGCGCCTTTGTGGAAAACGGCGCGGTGGTGATTGTCGATTATAAAACCGACCGTGTAAAGACAGCGGAGGAACTTGCCGAGCGATACAAAAAACAACTTTCCGTGTATAAACGCGCCGCCGAAGAACTCTTCTGCCTGCCCGTCAAAGAAACGCTTTTGTATTCGTTTGTGCTCAAACAGACGGTTTCGGTAAATATTTAACGCGGATTTGAAAAAAACACTTGCATTTTTACCCGTGATGTGTTAAAATTGCTAACGCTGTTATAAAGGATACCGAAAGAGGTGAATGACAATGAAACAGGGAATTCATCCCGAATACAAAACGACTACCGTTAAATGCGCTTGCGGCGCTGAGTTTGAAACCCGCTCCACCAAAGAAAACCTGCGTGTGGATATTTGCTCCAACTGCCATCCGTTCTTCACCGGCAAACAAAAGTTGGTTGACACCGGCGGGCGTGTAGACCGTTTCAACAAGAGATTCAACATCAACGCAAAATAAGTTTGCAAAGCAAAAAGCGGTACGGTTTGTGCCGCTTTTTTTGTGCTTTTCAGATTTTGAAAGAGAGGTGTAGACTGTGGAGTATAAAACCGTCAAACACAGCGCAAGCGACGAATTCACCGAGAAACGCTCGCGCTTTATCGGCTATGTGCGCCCCGTGCAAACGGTGGAGGAGGCAACCGCGTTTGTTGCGGAAATTCAAAAAAAGCATTGGGATGCCAAACACAATGTCTACGCCTATATTCTGCGCGACGGCAATGTCAAGCGTTATTCCGACGACGGCGAGCCACAGGGCACGGCGGGCGTGCCGACCTTGGATGTGCTCGAAAAATCGGGTATTACCGATGTCGCCGTGGTGGTCACGCGCTATTTCGGCGGGATATTGCTCGGCGGCGGGGGCTTGGTGCGCGCCTATTCCCACGCGGCGCATTTGGCGCTTGCGGCGGGCGAAATCATCACCATGGGGCTTTGCTCTATCCTAACCGTTTCGGTCGATTACCCGTTTTATGCAAAACTCCTGCCGTATCTTGAAAAAACCGCGGCAAAAATTTTAGATACCGATTTTTCCGAAAAAGTGTGCCTGACGCTCAGTATTGACAGCGCTTTGGAAGCGGATTTTTGCAATAAAATCTTTGATTTTTCGGGCGGTCAGGTGATGCCGAAAAAAATCGGCGAGAAATTTGCCGAAAAATAAAGGGAAACCCGAAATTTTTGCGTATAAATAGATAAAGGCGGTGAAAACAGTGGGCGAAAGTGTACGCGAAATCACAATGAAAATCGAAAAAGAAACGCTTTCTTCTTTGGCGTGCCTGTCCGAAAATACGAAGGGCAGAGAGCGCCCCGAACCGGAGTGCGATTTGCGCACGCCTTTTCAGCGTGACCGCGACCGTATTTTGCATTGCAATGCGTTTCGCCGCTTAAAACACAAAACACAGGTCTTTCTTTCTCCGGAGGGCGACCATTACCGCACGCGCTTAACACACACCTTGGAAGTGTCACAGATTGCGCGCACCATTGCGCGTTCCATGCGTTTAAATGAAGATTTGACCGAGGCAATCGCCCTCGGGCACGATTTGGGGCATACGCCCTTCGGTCACGCGGGCGAGCGCGCGCTTGACGAGGTGTTCCCCGGCGGCTTTCGCCATTACGACCAAAGCCTGCGCGTGGTGGACAAGCTCGAAAACGGCGGCAACGGTTTAAATTTGACCTATGAGGTGCGCGACGGCATCGTCTGCCATACCTGCGGCAAAGAGGCGGACACCTTAGAGGGCAGAATTGTAAAAATTGCGGACAAAATTGCCTATCTCAACCACGATATTGACGATGCTGTCCGTGCGGGCGTGATGAGAGAATCGGATATTCCGCTTGATGTCCGCGAAACCTTGGGCGACACGAAATCCAAACGCATTAACACCCTGGTGCATTCCGTTATCGAAAACAGTACAGAGGATATTACGCTGTCTTTGGAGGTTGCCGAGGCGTTTGCGGAACTCAACCGCTTTATGTTTAAAAGCGTGTATACCAATCCCGTCTGCAAAGGGGAGGAGAGCAAAGCCGAAGCCCTCATTAAAAGCCTGTACGGCTATTATGCCGAGCACCCCAACGAATTGCCGTCCTCGTTTTGGCAAACCACGATTTCCGAGGGTGCTGAGCGCGCCGCGTGCGACTATGTTACGGGTATGTCCGACAGTTATGTGTTAAGTGTGTATCATCGGATTTTTATTCCAAAAGCCTGGATTGAAAAAGGTTTATATTAAGATGCTTACCGTTTTGAGAAGTGAGGTGACCTCGGTTGGCGTTTGATGAAGCTTTTTTGCAGGAACTGCGTTCCCGCGCCGATATTGAAAGCACGATTTCGCCGTATGTAACCTTAAAGCGCCGCGGTCGTCTTTTAACGGGGTTGTGCCCGTTTCACAATGAAAAAACACCGTCCTTTACCGTTTACCCCGAAACGCAATCCTATTATTGTTTCGGTTGCGGCAGCGGCGGCGATGCGGTTACATTTATTAAGAACATTGAAAATTTAGATTATGTTGAGGCGGTGCGCTATCTTGCCGACAAAGTAGGGCTTGCCGTTCCGCAGGACAATTTTAATTCCGATTTATACGAAAAACGCCGCCGTATGTATGAGGCGAACCGCTTGGCGGCACGATTTTTCCATACCGTTTTATACAGCGAAACGGGCGCACAGGGCTTGCAGTATTTACATGACCGTGGGCTTACCGACGCGACCATTCGCAAATTCGGCTTAGGGTATGCGCCGAAAAGTTGGGACGCGCTTCGCAACTATATGCACGCGCAAGGCTTTACGGATTTGGAACTGTATGAAGCAAATCTCTTGCGTATGAGCGTGAAAAATGAGAAAAAGCACTATTACGATGCCTTTGTCGAGCGTGTCATGTTCCCCGTGATTGATTTGCGCGGCAATGTGTTGGCGTTCAGCGGCAGAGCCGTCACCGCCGACGCCCAACGGAAATATGTCAATACGAGCGACACGTTAATCTATAAAAAAGGCGAAAATATCTTCGCTTTGAATTTCGCCAAAAAGAGCAATACCGATGCGCTGATTTTGTGCGAGGGGAATATGGATGTGATTTCCCTGCATCAGGCGGGCTTTGACAATGCCGTGGCGGGCTTGGGCACGGCGCTTACCGAACAGCAAGCCGCCCTTTTGTCGCGGTATGCTAGCGAAATTTACCTTTGTTACGATAACGACGAGGCAGGGCAAAAGGCGGCGCGCAAGGCGCTCGCGCTCTTTTCCAAAACCACTTTGCGCGTCAAGGTCATTCGTATGCAGGGCGGCAAAGACCCCGACGAAATCATTAAAACATTCGGCGCCGAGCGCTTTAAATCTCTTTTGGAGGGCGCGGCGAACGATGTGGAATATCGCCTTTTGCGTGCGCGGGACGGATTAGACCTTTCTACTTCTGACGGCAAATCCCGTTTTTTGGAGGCGGCTTGTGCGATTTTGGCAACGCTGAAAAATCCCACCCAACTCGATATTTATGCCACACGCCTTTCCGAGGAACTCGGCGTGGCAAAGGACGCCATTGTTTTGCAAACCAAACAGGTGTATCGCCGCAATGCGCGCCAACAGCAAAGCCGCGTTTTGCGGTCGGTGCGGGAAAACGAGCGTACCGCCGAAAAGACGGTGAATACGGCAAATCCCGAGCGTGAAAAGCATTTGCGTGCCGCAAAAGCGGAGGAAATGCTGTGCGCATCGCTGATACACAATCCCGAATTTTACAAAATCTTGCAATCGGAAATTTCGCCCGATGATTTTGTCACCGCGTTTAACCGCCGCGTGTTTCAAAGCATTGTTTCGAGCATTGAACGGGGTGTGGATTTTTCGCCGTCCGTTTGGAACGGGGAGTTTCGCGGGGAGGAATTGGGCGCGGTTGCGCACATTCAAACCCTGATTCCGCAGCTTGCCGATACACTTTCGGAATGCCGCGATTGCATAAAAGTCCTTGCGGAGGAAAAAAATAAGGCTGAGCGTGCTTCGCCTGCCGAGCTTTCCGACGATGACTTTTTAAAATTGTTCCAAAATTCGTAAATATTTTACATATGTGTGAAGGAGATAGTATGGAAAATACGGACAAGAAAAGTTCTGTTGCGGCGCTTTTGGAAAAAGGCAAAGCGGCAGGCAAACTGACCACCCAGGAAATCGATACCGTTATCCTTGAAATGGATTTCGATATGGACGAGCTGGACAAACTGTACGAAACCATCGAACAGCAAAATATCGAAATCATCGACGATATGAGCGATACATTGCTTGAAGATTTGGATTTCGACTCGGAGCTTCCGAAAGGGCAGGAGGCGGCCGCCGCGCAGGCGGATAACCGCAACGCGGCAATGGATGACCCGGTAAAGGTGTATTTGAAAGAAATCGGCCGCGTGCCGCTGTTGACGCCCGAGGAGGAAATCGAGCTTGCCATTCGTATCGGCAACGACGACCAACAGGCAAAACAACGCCTTGCAGAGGCAAACCTGCGTTTGGTGGTCAGCATTGCCAAGCGCTATGTCGGGCGCGGGATGCAGTTCCTCGATTTAATTCAAGAGGGGAATTTGGGGCTTATCAAAGCCGTGGATAAGTTTGACTATACCAAGGGCTTTAAGTTCTCGACTTATGCCACTTGGTGGATTCGTCAGGCGATTACCCGCGCGATTGCCGACCAAGCGCGTACCATTCGTATCCCCGTGCATATGGTGGAGACCATCAACAAGGTGAAAAAGACCAACAGCCAACTGCTCCACAAAAACGGGCGCGACCCGACGGCGGAGGAAATCGCCGAGGTGCTCGATATGCCTGTGGAAAAGGTGCGCGAAATTCAGCGCGTTTCCCAAGAGCCCGTGTCCTTGGAAACCCCCATCGGCGAGGAGGAGGACAGCCACTTGGGCGACTTTATTCCCGATAATGACGCCTTAGCGCCCGCCGATGCCGCATCCATGATGCTGTTGAAAGAACAGCTTAACGAGGTCTTAAAGACCTTGACCATGCGCGAGGCGAAGGTGCTGTCTCTGCGCTTCGGCTTGGAGGACGGCCACCCCCGTACCTTGGAGGAGGTCGGCAGTGAGTTCGGCGTCACGCGTGAGCGTATCCGCCAAATCGAGGCAAAGGCGCTTCGCAAATTGCGCCATCCCAGCCGCAGTAAAAAATTAAAGGATTTCTTGGATTAAAAAAATCCTGCTCGGCAGTCGCATTTCCCGCGACTGCCGTTTTTTCTTGTCAAGCCCCTTTTTTAAAATCGGCAATGCTTACAAATTTTTATTTTGCTTTTTGTGCATTTCATACGGTAAATGTGTTCTAAATCACTATATATGGCGTTTTTGGGGTGAAAAATCAAAAAAATTTCCCATATCTTGTATTTTCCCTCTTGCATTCTGCCACAAGATGTAGTAGAATGGGTAAGCACTGAAAAAAACATCTTGTGAAAGACGGAGAGAAAAACATATGAAAATTATCAAACGAAACGGGTCGGAAGAAACCTTCGACCGCCAAAAAATCAAGAATGCGATTGCCAAAGCGAATGACGAAACCGACGGCAAAAAAGAACTGACCGACCGCCAAATTGATTACATATCTTTGGTGATTGAGGACTATATCAACGAAATCGGCAGAGCCTTAACCGTTGAAGAAGTGCAGGAATTGGTCGAAACCCACATTATTTTGCAGGGTGCGCCCGAAACGGCAAAGCGGTATATTCGTTATCGCTTTACCCGTAACTTGGCGCGTGTTGCCAACACCACCGACAATCAAATTCTGTCGCTGATTGAGTGCAACAATGAGGAAGTCAAGCAGGAGAACTCCAATAAAAACCCGACGGTCAACTCCGTTCAGCGTGACTATATGGCGGGCGAGGTCAGCAAAGACTTGACCAAGCGTATTTTGTTGCCCGAGGATATTGTCAAAGCGCATGAAGAGGGTATTATTCATTTCCACGACGCCGACTATTTCGCACAGCATATGCACAACTGCGATTTGGTCAATTTGGAAGATATGCTCCAAAACGGTACGGTCATTTCCGATACGATGATTGAAAAGCCCCATTCGTTCTCCACGGCGTGCAACATTGCGACGCAGATTATCGCACAGGTCGCGTCCAATCAGTACGGCGGGCAGTCCATTTCCTTAACGCATTTGGCGCCGTTCGTGCAGATTTCGCGTGAAAAAATCCGCCGCGAACTGTCCGAGGAAATGCAGAATTTCGGCATTGACGCTACGCCCGAACAGGTCGATAAATTGGTGGAAAAACGCGTCCGTGAAGAAATCAAACGCGGCGTGCAGACCATTCAGTATCAGGTCGTAACACTCCTCACCACCAACGGCCAAGCCCCGTTTGTCACGGTGTTTATGTATCTGAACGAGGCGAAAAACGAGCAGGAAAAGAAAGACCTTGCCATCATCATTGAAGAAGTTTTGCGTCAGCGCATTATCGGTACAAAAAATGAAGTCGGCGTGTGGGTCACACCCGCATTCCCGAAACTGATTTATGTTTTGGAAGAGGACAATATTCACGAGGATTCCGAGTATTGGTACTTAACCGAGCTTGCGGCAAAGTGCACCGCAAAGCGTATGGTGCCCGACTACATTTCCGAAAAAATTATGTTACAACTCAAAGTGGACGATAACGGCAACGGCAACTGCTATACCTGCATGGGTTGCCGCAGCTTCTTAACGCCGTATGTCGATGAAAACGGCAAACCGAAATATTACGGCCGCTTCAATCAAGGCGTTGTCACCATCAATTTGGTGGATGTTGCCTGCACGGCGTGCCGCGAAACACGCGACGAAAAGAAATTCTGGGAAGTCTTAAACGAGCGTTTGGAACTTTGCCACAGAGCACTCCAATGCCGCCACGAACGGCTGGAAGGCACGCTGTCCGACGCCGCCCCGATTTTGTGGCAGTACGGCGCACTTGCCCGTCTTAAAAAAGGCGAAACGATTGATAAATTACTCCACGGCGGCTATTCTACGCTGTCGCTCGGGTATGCAGGGCTTTGGGAATGCGTCTATGAAGTCACCGGCAAGAAACTCACCGAGCCCGAGGGCGAGGCATTTGGTCTTCGCGTGATGCAGGCGCTCAATGATGCTTGCTTAAAGTGGAGAAATGCCGAGAATATCCACTATTCTCTCTACGGCACGCCGCTGGAATCCACCACCTATAAATTCGCAAAGAGCCTGCAAAAACGCTTTGGCGTTATCGAGGGCGTGACGGATAAAAACTATATCACAAACTCCTACCATGTCCATGTGACCGAGCCGATTGACGCGTTTGAGAAATTGGCACTGGAATCCAAATTCCAAGCTCTTTCGCCCGGCGGCGCGATTTCCTATGTCGAAGTGCCGAATATGCAGCAAAATATTCCTGCGGTGTTGGAAGTTATCAAGTTCATTTATGACAATATTATGTATGCCGAACTCAACACCAAGAGCGACTATTGCCAAGTCTGTGGCTATGACGGTGAAATCCAAATTGCCGAAGAAGACGGCAAACTCGTTTGGGTTTGCCCCAACTGCGGCAATAAGGACCAAGACAAAATGAATGTTGCGCGCCGTACCTGCGGCTATATCGGCTCGCAGTTCTGGAATCAGGGCAGAACGCAGGAAATTAAAGAAAGAGTGTTGCATCTGTAATGCGTTACGGTGCGATAAAAAAACGGGATATTGCCAACGGCATCGGCGTGCGCGTGGTGCTGTTCGTTTCGGGCTGTACGCACCATTGCAAAGGCTGTTTTCAGCCCGAAACTTGGGATTTTCAGTACGGGCAGGACTACACCGCGGAAACGGAAAATGAAATTATGGAGGCGCTGCGCCCCGATTTTATTGATGGGCTGACCTTGCTCGGCGGCGAGCCGTTTGAACCGCAAAATCAAGCGGAATTGGTGAAACTCTTGCGCCGTGTACGCCGTGAATTGCCGCAAAAAACGGTTTGGGCGTTTTCCGGCTATACCTATGAGGAATTAACAGGCGAAAGCCGCGCCCGTTGCCAAGTCACAGACGAAATGCTGTCGCTTGTCGATGTGCTCGTGGACGGCGAATTTGTTGAGGAAAAACGCAATATTTCCCTGCAATTCCGCGGCAGTGAAAATCAGCGGCTTATTGATGTGCCGAAAACCCGTGAAAGCGGCAAAATTACTTGGTGGCAAGCGCCCTCGGCGCAAAAAGCATAAAACGGATTTTGGGAGTGTGCATATGGAACGACGCGACAAAATTAACTACTATTTGGATTTGGCGGAAATGGTTTCGCAAAGAAGCACCTGCCTGCGGCGGCATTTCGGCGCGGTTTTAGTGCAGAATGACGAGGTGATTTCCACCGGCTACACCGGCGCGCCCCGCGGCAGAAAAAACTGCTCGGATTTAAACTACTGCGTGCGCCAAAAACTCAATGTGCCGCGCGGGGAACGCTATGAGCTTTGCCGCAGTGTCCATGCCGAGGCAAATGCGATTATCAGCACCTCCCGCGACAAAATGCTCGGCAGTACGCTGTATTTGGTCGGCATTGAATGCGACACGGGCGATTATGTCGAGAATGCAAGCAGTTGTTCCATGTGCAAACGCCTGATTATCAATGCGGGCATACAGCATGTGATTATCCGCGATAATAAGGACGATTACAGAATTATCCATGTGCAAAAATGGATTGAAGACGACGAGTCCTTAGACGGTATGCGCGGCTATTAACCGGTAAAAATGCAAATAAAACCGCTGTGCGAGTGCACGGCGGTTTTTCGCGTTACGCGGAAATTTGTATAGTCAGCTTTTCGGTGTCTGCTTTGTCACAGAGCAATAAAACCGCAAACGCGAATAAAACGGTTTTGATGTCTTGGTGTTCGGCGCAGGTAACCGAGAATTCACACGGCAATACTTCTTTCCCCGAAAAGGTCTTTAACGGCTTCTGTATGCAGATTTGCAAATGCGTGCTTGTAGCACTGGAAACGCTGATTTGGCTGTCCTTGCCCATGCCTACGGTGATGCTGTGCGGTAGGCTTTCCATAACGGTGTCTGTATCCAAAATTCGATAGCCAAACGGTGCACAATCCGCTTGTAACTTTTTGCTGTCTTTTCCGGTAATCAATAAAATGGATTCCTTCTGCGGAACGGATTTTATGCCTTCCCCGTTGTAGACAAAAAAGACCGATGCAACCGGCGCAAAATCCGTGATTTCTGTTTCATTGGCAAAAATTGCGCCGCCGAAGCGTTCCAAAATCGCACATATCTTTTTGGCACACGCTTTGTTTTCTGCTCCGGGGAATACAACTGTAACCATTTTCTTCACCCGTAGTAGTATGGCAATTTCGTGTTCGCTTATACGAAAGCCGAAATTTTGCAAATATACAAAAAAAATCCTGCGGAAATTCCAAAGAAATTTCCGAAAACCTATTGGAAAGTGAACGGTTTTCGATTATAATACAAGAGAATATAAAAAGAGGAGGGAACCGCAATGGCTTCCGACTATTCGGTATCCTTGGCAAAAATATTAAAGGAATTTTCGTTTGAAGTGCTGTATATGCCTTTCGACGCCTCCGAATTGTCTGTCACTTCGCAGGATGTCAACCGCCCGGGGCTTCTGCTTGCGGGGCGTGACGATTATTTTGACCCCGCGCGTGTGCAGATTTTAGGGCTTTCGGAGTTGGAGTTTTTAAAAACATTAAGCGCCGAGCAACAGGCACAGGGCTTGGAACGGCTGACCTGCCGCAAGCCCCCGCTGATTTTGATTACCCGTAATTTAGAATGCCCCGAGATATTGCGCGCGTTGGTGGAAAAATACAAAGTCCCTCTGCTTCGCACGGAGGAGTCCACCTCGGGCTGTATGTCGGCGCTTATCTATTTTTTGAATACCGAACTTGCCGAACGCATTACCCGCCACGGCGTTTTGGTGGAGGTTTACGGCGAGGGTGTGCTGATTGTCGGTGACAGCGGCGTCGGGAAAAGCGAAACGGCTGTGGAACTGATTAAGCGCGGCCACCGTTTGATTGCAGATGACGCTGTGGAAATTCGCAGGGTATCCAACAAAACGCTTGTGGGCTCTGCGCCCGATAATATTCGCCACTTTATTGAACTGCGCGGTATCGGCATTATCAATGCGCGCCGTATTTTTGGTATGGGTGCCGTAAAGCTGACGGAGAAAATCAATATGGTCGTGCAGTTAGAGCCGTGGGACGCCAATAAGGTGTATGACCGTATGGGGCTTGATAACGATTATATCAGCATTATGGGCGTGAAAGTGCCGATGACGGTTGTACCGGTAAAACCCGGGCGGAATTTGGCGATTATCATTGAGGTCGCGGCGATGAACAACCGCCAGAAAAAAATGGGCTACAATGCCGCACGCGAACTGCTGCATCAACTCGGTATGGACGAGGGCGAGGAAGCCGCAGAGGAAGAATTGGAAATCTGGCAAAATTATTAAGTACTTACAAACGGAGGAAACGCATATGTATAGAATCGGTGTGGACTTAGGCGGAACGAATATCGTCGCAGGTGTTGTAGATGAATTTTACAAAATCGTGGCAAAGGCAAAGCGTAAAACCGCTTGCCCGCGTCCGGCGGGGGAGATTTTGGCGGATATTGCCGCTTGTGTGAACGAAGCGGTCAAAACGGCGGGCATTACGATGGACGAGGTAAAGTCCATCGGTATCGGCACGCCCGGTTCTGTCAATAAGCGTATGGGCATTGTCGAATATGCCAACAATTTGGGATTTGATAAAGTGCCCGCGCGCGATATTCTCTTAAAGTATTTTGATAAACCGATTTATATTGAAAATGACGCGAACTGTGCCGCACTCGGCGAAGCGGTTGCGGGCGCGGGCGGCAATGTGGAAAACTTTGTTGCCATTACCCTGGGCACAGGCGTCGGCAGCGGGATTATCGTCAACGGCAAAATCGTCAACGGCTGTAACGATGCCGCCGGCGAAATGGGGCACAGCGTGATTGTGGTGGACGGCGAACCGTGCACCTGCGGTAGAAAAGGTTGCTGGGAAGCGTATTCTTCCGCAACGGCGTTGGTGCGCCAAACCAAAGCGGCTATGGAGGAAAACAAGGCGTCCTTAATGTGGGAAGTCGTAGACGGCGATATTGCCAAAGTCAACGGCAGAACGGCATTTGACGCTATGCGCAAAGGCGACACTGCCGCAAAACAAGTGGTAGATACCTATATCCGTTATCTTGCGGCAGGTGTGACCAATGTTGTCAATACATTCCAACCCGATGTGCTGTGCATCGGCGGCGGTATCGGCTGTGAGGGCGAACCGTTGCTCGCACCTGTTCGCGAATATGTTGCAAAAGAACGGTACAGCATTCATTGCGGCAAACAAACGCAGATTTGTTCTGCCGTTTTGGGGAATGACGCGGGCGTTATCGGCGCGGCGTTGTTAGACGAATAAGCATCGGAGGATTTTCGTTTGTTCGAGAAAATTACGGCGGTTGCAGACCGCTTTGGGACCGAATATTACAGGGATTTTCCGCTTTCTAAGGTAACCAGCTTTCAAACGGGCGGCAATGCCGATATTCTGCTGTTGCCCAACAGCGTCGAGGCGTTATCTGCGTTGATTTCAGCGTGCCGAGAAAGCGATGTGCCGTATTTTGTCGTCGGTAACGGCAGTAATCTGTTGGTGTCCGACAAAGGCGTACGCGGGGCGGTTTTGCGCCTTTCGGCGCCGCTGTCCGAAATCACCTATCTCGGGGATGGCAAAATCTGCTGTGCGGCGGGTGCGCCGTTGACGGCGCTTTGCAATTTTGCATATAAGCAAGGACTTTCGGGATTGGAGTTTGCCTACGGGATTCCCGGCTCTGCGGGCGGCGCGGCATATATGAACGCGGGCGCTTACGGCGGCGAAATGAAAGATGTTTTAACAAAATGTACCCATATCGCGCCCGACGGCACGCTCGGCAGTTTTTCAGGGGAGGCATTACAGCTCGGCTACCGCAGAAGCGTGTATTCGGGAAAACAGTATTGTATTACCGCGCTGTATTTGCAGTTAACACCCGGCGACCCTGCACAGATTAAAGCCGCTATGGACGACAAAATGGCACGCCGTACGGCAAAACAGCCGCTCGAATACCCGAGCGCAGGCAGTACCTTTAAGCGTCCCGAGGGATATTTTGCGGGTGCGCTGATTGAGGAATGCGGTCTCAAAGGCTATTCTATCGGCGGCGCGCAGGTCAGCGAAAAGCACGCGGGCTTTGTCATAAACAAGGGCGGTGCAACGACAAATGATATTTTGGCGCTGATTCGTCATATTCAGGAAACCGTTTTGCGCGAAAAAGGCGTGCAGTTGCAAACAGAAGTGGAATTTATCGGGGAAGTGTAACAAGTATGGAATTGGTCATTGTAACAGGGCTTTCGGGCGCAGGCAAATCCGCCGCGGTGGACGCGTTGGAGGACATCGGCTATTTTTGTGTGGACAATATGCCGCCGGAACTGATTCCGACTTTTGCGGAGTTGCTTTTAAAATCCAAAGAGAAACGCGACCGCGTCGCCGTGGTGGCGGATATTCGTCTCGGCGCATCGTTTTCTTCGCTGTTTAATGTGCTGGGCGATTTGGAAAATATGAATGTCAAATATAAAATTCTCTTTATCGATGCGGACAATGATGTCATTATGCGCCGCTATCAGGAGACGCGCCGCAAGCATCCGCTTGCCGATATGTTTGACTCACCTTCGATTGCCGAAGCTATTAACAAGGAGCGCGAATTTTTGTTGCCCGCACGCCAGCGCGCGGATTATATCATTGATACTTCCCAAGTGAAAAGTTCGCAGTTTAAAGAACGCGTGGCAAATTTGTTTTTGGACGATGCGACAAAGGCGATGAAGGTGTATTGCATCTCCTTCGGCTTTAAATACGGCGCGCCGAAAGAGGCGGATTTGGTGTTTGATGTGCGGTGTCTGCCGAATCCGTTTTATGTGCCGGAACTCAAAAGCCATACGGGATTGGATGAAGAAGTGCGCAAATTTGTGATGAAGTTTGACCAAGCACAAGGCTTAAAGGTGAAACTTTTGGATTTGCTCGATTACCTTTTGCCGCTGTACCGCAGTGAGGGCAAAAGCCAGCTGACCATTGCCGTCGGTTGCACGGGCGGCAAGCACCGTTCGGTGGTGTTTGCCGAGTTGATTAACAAGCATTTGTTGGAAAACGGCGCGTACAGCAGTGTTTTCCATCGCGATATGAACAGGTAACAGATTATGTCATTTTCTTCCGAATTAAAAGAGGAATTATTACATATTGAACCCGAAAACCCGTGCTGCCTTTTGGCGGAAAGCTACGGTCTTATGCTGTTCGGGCGCGCCTTTTCGGGCAAAGAACTTTCCATTTCCACCGAAAATAAAGCCGTAGCCGAAAAATATGCGTATCTTGCCGAACGGCTTTGTCTGCACCCGTTGGAACTGCAAAAGCCCTCCGCGAAAAAATACAAGGTCTCGGTGGACGCAGAACAGGACCGCCTGCGGATTTTGACTGCGTTTGGCTGTAACGGTACGGAGCGCGTGCGGCGGCTCAACTGGGCGAATATTTCGGAGGACTGCTGCGTCGGTGCGTTTTTGCGCGGGGCATTCCTCGCGTGCGGCACCATCAATTCGCCTGAAAAAAATTATCACTTGGAATTTGTCGTGCCGCATTACAATTTAAGCCAGGATTTGCAGAAATTCCTCGAAAATAACGACTTTTCGCCGAAATCGGTGCGCCGCGGCGGGCTTTATGTTCTGTATTTCAAGAAAACCGAGGAAATTCAAAATCTGTTGGGCATTATGGGCGCGTCAAGGTTTGTGATGGAATTCATTGATGTGATTGTGTATAAAGATATACGCAACAATGTAAACCGCCGTTTGAATTTTGAAAGCGCCAACCTCAATAAAACCGTGAATGCGGCGGTACAGCAGATTGAACGGATTGAACAACTGCAAAAAACCGCAATCTTTTCGGACCTGCCCGAAGAATATCGGCAAATCGCAGAACTGCGCATACAAAATCCCGACTATTCCTTACAGCAAATCGGCGAGGAAATGCAACCGCCGATGTCGCGTTCGGGCGTCAATTACAGACTGAAAAAACTGTGCGCGCTTGCGGAAAAGCGACAAAAATAAGGAGGACGGACCATGAAAATTTTAGCCATTGACATCGGCGGAACAGCCATTAAATACGGCGTTGTCAATGAAGATTTCACCGTAGAGGAGTCTTTTGAAGTCCCCACCGAGGCGAGCTTAGGCGGGCCGCATTTGATGAACAAAATTATGACCTTTGTCGGCGAATTTGCCGACCGTGTGGATTGCGTCGGTATCAGCACCGCGGGGCAGGTCAACAGCGAACTCGGCAAAATTATTTTTGCAAGTGAGAATATTCCGAATTATACAGGTATTGAAATCAAAAAAACCATTCAGAAAAAGTACAATCTGCCCGTCAAGGTGGAAAACGATGTCAACGCCGCCGCGACTGCGGAAGCCTTTTTCGGGGCAGGCAAAGGTTACCGTGACTTTTTGTGCCTGACTTACGGTACGGGCGTCGGCGGGGCTTTGTGGCTCAATAACAAAATCTATACCGGTGAATATTTTTCGGCGGGGGAATTCGGGCATATTGTCACGCATACGGGCGGCAAAAAGTGTACCTGCGGCAACAACGGGTGCTACGAAATGTATGCTTCCACCCGCGCGCTCGTAAACGCTGTGCGCGAAGAAACCGGAAAAGTGCTCACCGGCCGCGAGATTTTTGAACCGGAGAATTTCAGCAATGTTGCCATTCGCGCCGTCATTGATAATTGGATTGAAGAAATCATCGGTGGGCTTATCACCTTGATATTCATTTTCAATCCGCCCTGCATTATCCTCGGCGGCGGCATTATGAATGAAGATTATATTATCGGCGAAATTGAGCGCCGTATCCATGCGCGCCCGATGCACAGCTGCCGTGCGGTGCAAATCAAAAAAGCGGCAATGAAAAATCAGGCGGGTATGCTCGGCGCCGCCTATCTTGCCAAAGCCGAATTTGAAAAAGAATAAGCAGAAATTTTTTCTGAAAACGCAAACCGCCTTGGGAGTATCTGCTCCCAAGGCGGTTTTTAAAACACATTTTGAATTTTCGGCGATTCCGACCCCGACAGGTGCGCAAATTGATATTGAATTTCATATAAATCCTCGGTGAATTCTTTCGTGTTGCCATTTTGCAGTTTGTCCGAGAGTCCGCGCACCAACAGTTCGGCGTCATCGAGTTCCCCGTGGTTGACATACGCGCCGAGCCGTACGGCGTAGTGCTCGTAATCGTTTAAAAAGGTTTCAAGCTGTGCGGCGGTTTCGGCGGTGTTGTCCTGTTCTGCCGATTGTATCAGCATTTGGGCTTGTGCCTGCATTTTGTCGGAAATTCGGTTTAGGTCTATATAGCCGAATACCGCAAGCCCAACGGCCAATACTAAACAAACGACCGCTATCACAATGCGTTTCATTGATTTTGCCCTCTTTCAATCAAATGTATGTTGCCTTTTTTGTCCAGCGTCATCAGTAGGACATTTTCTTTTTGAATGTTCTTTTTTTGCAGGAGCGCTTGCAGCTTTTCCGTTGTCATATTACATTCTGAAAACTCCGACTCCAAAATATGCCCGTCGCTGATGATCACGCAAGGGATACCGCTGTCCTCCTCGGTTGCCGAAAGTGCCTTCGCCTTCGGTGCGCGCGCTTCGGGCTTTAACAGCACGCTGAGTGTGCCGTCGGTTTCCACAATCGCATACTGTACCTCCGAAATATCAAATACATCTTTTTTTCGGAGCGCTTCCAACAAATCGTCCACCGTAAAACGCAGTAGCTTTAACTGTTTTTGGTCTAATTTTCCGTCACGAATGACAATAATGGAGTTTCCCTGCAACAGCGTGCGCAGACGAATACTTTTGATACTGCATACCGAAATCAGCACCTCAAACCCAATCAGCAAAAGCACGGGAATAAAGGTGTTTATCAGCGGGATTTGCGTGTCCTGCATCGGTATCACCAAGATTTCCGACAGCAAAAGGGTAATCACCAAATCGGCGGGTTGCAATTCGCCGACTTGGCGCTTGCCGAGAATCCGAAAGGTGATTAACACCAAAATATACAGAATAACCGTTCGCAAAAGTGTGATGAGCATAATTCTTTCTCCCACGGATATTATCGGGAATATCATTTGCAGAAACGGTCACAATATTACAGGTGATTTTGATGCAAAATTGGTTGAACCGTGAAATTGCGCGCGTGACCGTGCAGGAGACAGCCCCGCCCACGCCCCCCGCACCGATTGAAGCGACCCTCGAAAAAAATATTATTTATATGAAGGAAAAGCTCGGCGCGAGTTTTGATATTTTATATAAACAGACCACGATCGGCAAAAACAAAGCGATTTTAATTATGGATGACGGTATGTGTGACAATCTGTTGGTCACACAGCAGGTGGTCAATCCCATTATGACCGCCGAAGATATGCCGCAGGACGCGTCTGCGCAAATGGCGTATATCCGCGACCAAATCTCCTCAGGGATAGACCAAAAGGAAATATATAACTTAGACGATGCCATTACAGAAGTGCTTTCAGGCGTTGTCGTGCTGTTGATTGACGGTGCAACGGTCGGCGAGGCGTTCGGCGTGCAGGGTTTTCCGAAACGCTCGGTGGAGGACGCGCAAACCGAAGTACAGGAGCGCGGCGCACGGGAAGCATTCGTAGAAAGCTTTAAGGATAATGTGGCTTTGATGCGCCGCCGTGTGCGCTCACCTGTGGCAAGATTTGAAATACAGGAGGTCGGCGTAACCAGCAAAACGCGCGTTTGCGTCTGCTATTTTGCCGACCGTGCCGATAAGAATACTGTGCACGAGGTAAAAGACCGTCTGCAAAAAGCCGAATTGGATGTGGTGTTGGGGGCGGGGTATCTGCGCCCGTTTTTGGAGTCCGATGTCACCTCGATGTTTTCCTCGGTCGGCTCAACAGAGCGGCCGGACATTGCTTGCGCGGAAATGGCAGAGGGCAGAGTGGTGATTTTGGTAGACGGCACGCCGTTTGCATTGGTGGTGCCGTATCTGTTTTTAGAGAATTTTCAGTCATTAGACGATTACAACCACCGCCCGTATTATTCGGGCTTTATACGCCTATTAAAATTTTTGGCATTTGTGGTCAGCATATTTTTACCAGGGCTGTATGTTGCGGTTTGTACCTTTCATCAGGAGATTTTACCGACAGCATTGCTTTACGATACCGCCATTCAAGAGAGTATTACGCCGTTTCCCGTGATGCTGGAAGCCATTTTCATTCACTTTATTTATGAAATTGTACGCGAAGCGGGACTCAGAATGCCCAAATCCGTCGGGCACGCGGTAAGCATTGTCGGCGCGCTTGTCATCGGCGACGCGGCGGTCTCTGCGGGGCTTATCGCCGCACCGATGCTGATTGTGGTGGCGATGACGGCAATCAGCTCGTTCGTGGTATCCAAAATATACTATCCCGTTTCCATTTTGCGCTTTGCCTTTATGGTGATTGGCGGCTTGACGGGCTTTTACGGCATCGTGCTTGGCTTTGGCGTTTTGCTTACCAATATGTGCGCGGTCAAGTCCTTCGGTACACCGTTTACCGCGCCGGTTGCGCCGTTACATCTCGGGGCGATGATACGCGATTTTTGGGTGCGCCTTTCTTGGAAAAAACTCGGAAAGCGTGAATTGAAAATTCAAAATTTAGAAAAATAAGAAACCAAGGAGGGTTCCCGATATGCGCAGTGTGCCGAAAATCAGCGTTTGGCAGTTGTTTGCCGTTTTGCTGCTCTCACGGCTTTTAACTTTATTAACCTATACCACACTCGGTGCCGAAGTGATGCAAAACGCCGATTATTTCCCGGCGGCGGTTTTTTCGGTGTTGCTTATTTTGCTGTTTTCCGTCATGCTGTTTGTGCAAATGCGTTGGTTTCCGAAGCACGATTTGGTGGACATCGCGTATTACACTTCGCCCGTATTTTCAAAAATCATTTCGGTTTTATATGCCTTTTTCTTTTTGTTCACTGCGCTCGAAACGCTGGCAAGGTTGGAACTGTTTGTCAGCACTGTGATTTTTCCGAGTCGGCAAAGCGCATTTTTGGTTATCATTTGCGTCGTTGCGGCGTGCTATGCCGCGTCTTTGGGTGTGGAGGCGCTCGGCAGAACGGGCGCGATTTCCTTGGGGCTGTTCGTCGCGGTATTTCTGTTTATTATGGTTGCTATGGCAGATGAAATTGATTTTATAAATTTTTCGCCGATGTTTTATGACGGTGTTTCGCCGAGTCTTTCTGCGGGCTTGGCAGCGGCGACGCGCAGTGCGGAAATTATGATGTTTTCGGCAATGCTGCCGCAAGTGACCGGAAATACAAAAAAAGCCTACGGTGCGTGGCTTGCCGCTTTTTTCGGCAGCAGCCTGTCGGTGTTTTTCTTTGTGTTCGGCGGTCTTGGGTACTTTGCATTAACACAACTTTTTCCGATTCATGCCGTCGCCGTGTTGTCGGAACTTAGTGTGTTTCAGCGGTTTGATGTTCTGTTGACGGGGATTTGGATTTTAAGCGCCTTTGTCAAAATCAGTTTTCTGCTGTATCTTGTGTCCGCGCACTTGCAAAAGTCCTTCCGCCCCGAATGGAAAAACCGTTATCTTGCTGTGTCGGGCGTTTTGATTGCCGTTGTGCAGATTTTCTTCGCGAAAAATTTTTCCGATTATTTTTATACTGTCGGCTTGTGGCAACGCACGGTCTTTTTTGCGGTATTTGCCGTTGTTTTACCGGCGATTGTGCTGTTTGCGGCACGCAAAAAGAGGGGAGGCAACCAAAATGCGCAGGCTTAGTAAAATCCTTTTGCCGATTTTTTTGATTTGCATTTTGTTTTCGGGCTGTGATTTTTCCACGGGGGAACTCAAAAACCGTTTGATTGTGCAGGCAATCGGGATTGACCGTAACGAGGACGGCGGCGTGCGCGTGACCTTGCAAACGCTCAACACGGAAATGACAGGCAATCCCAACAGCGGCGCAAACCCCGGGGACATCGTCAATTCTTTATCTGTTGAGGGTGCAACAATTGCCGAAGCCATTTCCAACGCCGCAAAAACGGTTGGGAAGATGCCGTTGCTTTCGCAAAACCGTCTGCTTGTGTTCGGCAGAAGTACAGCCGAAAACGGCTTACATGGGTATCTTGACTATTTTGTGCGCAATGTGCAAAACCGTGCTACGGTGTTGGTGGCAATTTCCGATACCACGGCGGAGGAACTCGTCAGCGCTAAAATGGGCGAAAGTGTATTGGCGGCAGACAGTATTGAAGATATATTGCAGGCGGAGCGGTTTAATTCCAATATTCTCAGCCGCGAATTATATAACCTAATCAACAAATTGGACTCCGATACGGCGGATGCGGTTTTGCCGATATTGCGCGTCGGCGGCGAAAAAGAAGAAAGCAAAATCCAAATGCTGTCCGTTGGTGTGTTTGAGAAGGACTGTATGCGGTATGAATTGAAAGATGAGGAGATTACGGCACTGCTGTTGCTCAGTGATGAGGCGCAAAGCGGTGTGTTTACCGTGCAAAATACGGCGTTCGCGTCCGAAACCGTCCTGCGTATCAAACAATGCCGTACCCGCATAAAGCCCACCGTAGAAAACGGCAAAATTTCTTTCCGCGTACAGGTGAATTTGCATTTAGATGTGATTGAAAACAAAACGGATACGCCCTTTTCGGTCAATGAAGCTTATATCACCGAAACGCAAAAACAAGCAGAAATCTATATTACGGATTTGCTCAATCAAACCCTATTCGGGTGTTTTTACGAAAAGCAGTCCGACCCGTTTTGCTTCGGAATGCGGTTTTTGCGGTTGCATCCGCGTTTTTACAAAGCGAATATCACGGATTGGAAAGCGGTTTTGCCGTCGGTGCAATATCAAGTCGAGACCAAGGCGGAAATCAGCCGCGTCGGCAACGGGGTGGAAAACTTGTAATTTTTCTCCTTTTGCAGTAAAATTACAGGCGGTGATCAAATGAATACCTTTGAAAAAATCTATGAAATTGTACGCAAAATTCCGAAAGGCTGTGTCGCCACCTACGGGGATGTGGCGTTTTTGGCGGGAAACCCGCGTCTTGCGCGTGTGGTCGGGTATGCCCTGCACCAAAATCCCGACCCCGAAACCATCAAATGCCACCGCGTGGTGAACCGCGAGGGCAGGGTGTCAAGCGCTTTTGTGTTCGGTGGGGAAAATGAGCAAATCCGCCGTCTGCGTCAAGAGGGCGTGGAAGTCAGTGACGACGGTGTTGTGGATTTGCAAAAATATCGGTGGAACTTCTCTGATATTTGAATTTTCTAAAAATATAACAAACCGCGAGCAGAAAATCTGTTCGCGGTTTGTTATGAACTGTGCAACGGTATGAAACGGTAGGGCGTTGATGCCGCCTGCGTGTAGGGAACGGTCTTGACCGTTCCGTAAAATAAAACTTTATGCGTAGGGCGGGGGCTTGCTCCCGCCGTAAATTCAGTTGCACTTTTTAGAACGATTGTTCCCTTAGTTTTCGTTGGTTAGTCCAAGTAACCACTCGACTGAAACTTTAAGTGTTTTCGCAAAAAACGGTAATTCATAATCGGGGATAAACCGTGTGCCGATTTCTATTCGACTGATGCTATCTCGCTCGATTGTGATACCGCATACTTGCATTTGTGCGGCTAAATCTGCCTGTGATAAATTGCATTTTTGGCGTGCTTCTTTAATACGCACCCCTGCTAAATTCTTTTTCCCTTTGTAATCATAGATTTTCATATACATACAGCCTTTTTGTTTTTCTTGACTTTAACACAAAAAACGCGTATAATTGTGTTAAAGGTCAGCAAAAACAAAATTAAGGAGAAAAAACCATGATAGAACGCTTACCGGAGAACGATACGGAATTTGCAATTTTTCAAAACAATATCAAATATTTGCGAAAAAAAGAGAATCTTTCTAAAAAAGATATGGCGAAACTGCTACAAATCAGCGTGAACAGTCTTAATAAAATTGAATCGGGTATTATGCCTGAAAGATTGGGAATTGGTATTGTTTTTAGAATTCAACAGGTTTTTGGTGTTCTCCCAAGAGAGCAATTTCAGCATATAGATACATAAAGCAACCCTCGTCAAACTTTGACGGGGGTTGCTTTCTATATTCCTTTACGGCGCATATGTTACATCTCCGACAGCGCTTTTCCGTTTTGCAAATCAAAACGGAAAAACTTCTTTTCGCCGTTTTCGGTGTACTCAATTTCCAAGGTGTTTCGCTGTTCTGCGGAAAATTCCGCGCGTAAAATTTCAATATCATCTTTACGGAATGCTTTTAACAGCGCCTGCATTTGCAGTTGGTTGTAATCGCTGACATTGTCCGAAGTAAACAGCACACTGCCGAACAGCTTATTGACCGTTGCAATGATTTTCCGCTGTTCAAAATTACAATGCATATTGTTTTCACGCAGTAAAAAGACATCGGGGTCGTTGCGGAAGGCTCTGCCGTCCAACTGACGGCGGAAAACGGAATTCCCAAGCGCGTGAATGGTGGAAACATCTTCGCGGTGGCTCTTATTTCTTCGATGCCACGAAAGCCCCATATCCGCGCCGATGCGGCAGTAGTCCACTTTGCCGAAGGCAGGCATCATCGGTACACCGCAGCCAAGAATTTGCTTTTCGCCGACGCACTCGCGTAAAAAGTCCATGGCCTCGCACATTAACTGCCCGCGGGTTTTTCCGTGGTTCGGGATAATCGCGGCGGCATAGAGAAAATCGAGCTTAACAAGGTCATAGCCCCAATCGTTTAACACAATGTCAAAGAAATGACGGATATGCTCGCGCACTTCGGGAATTTCAATATCCAGCGCGTAAAATCCACCCCAATTCATTCCGCAACGCACCGGTTTACCGCTTTTGTGGCGAATAATCCAATCGGGATGTGCCTTTGCGATCTCTGACACATATTGCGCGGCAAACGGCGCGAGCCATAGCCCTGCCTGCATGCCTTTTTTATGGATTTTATCGGCAATCACTTTCATCCCGCAGGGAAATTTTTTTACATCGACCGACAGCCAGTCGCCGACATTGGTTTGATACCCGTCATCAATTTGGAAAATGTCAATTTCCGCGTCGACCTTCGAGAGCGCGTCCAAATCATTATTCACAATGGTTTCATTGATATTGGGGTAATAGTTGTACCAAGTTGTGTAACCGTTTTTGACGGGCGCGGTCGCTTTCGGAATACCCAGCAGTTTAAACCATTTGTCAAACACGGCGTCCTCTGTGCCGTTCAAATGCACAAAATTCAGCACTTCATAATCGCCTGTAAATGTAACGCCCTCTAAATCCTTTTCTACCGTGACGGTGTTGTCGGGGCAGTTAAACCGGAAAATCGTATAGCCCGTGCGCTCGTTTAGCGAAGCAAACAGGTCATAGGTTTCCGCCCGCCGTACATAGCCGTAAGAAAAGCCGTGAAAATGCCCTTGGCGTTTATCGTATTCCACAAAGGTGTAGTCACCTGCCGCACACATCGAGGTTGCCATCACATACGGCTTGACATACGGCGCAAGGCACGGCGGCTTGTCGTCAATAAAGTATTCGCGGCAGTCTGTCCAGGACTGATACCCGTTTAAAAACACACGGTCATTCTGTGAAAATGTATAGGGCACGGTTACCGCAAGGCGCTGAACAGTCAGCGGCATAGCGGCATGCAGATTTAAAACGAGATGGTCGCAGAATGCTTGATACTCGATTTTGAAATGCTCGGTTTCAAACAAATTGGTCGAATACACGGTTTTGCCGACCTTGTATTCCAACTGCAATTTAAATTTTTCCATAATTTCCTCCAAGATTTCTCCGAAACCGGATAGTAAAAACAGTATAGCATAAAAAAGCGGAATTGCATACCAAATTTATTTCTGTTTTTTTGTTGATTTTGATGTGCTTTTGCAGTAAAATAAGTGCAAATTTAAGTGAGGTGTTCAAATGCTTTATACCGAACGATATAACGAGTGGCTTTTGTTTGACGATGAAACCAAGCAGGAGCTGTTGAAAATCACCGATGAAAAAGAATTGGAAGACCGTTTTTATAAAGATTTACAGTTTGGCACGGGCGGTTTGCGCGGGATTATGGGCGCAGGGCCGAACCGTATGAATAAATATACCGTCGGCAAAGCGACTTTGGGGCTTGCTAAATATCTGTTGACGGAATTTGAAGGCGAGAAACGCGTTGTCATTGCCTTTGATTCACGAAATCTCTCCGCCGAATTCGCAAAAAGCGCGGCACAGGTGTTCGCGGCAAAAGGGATTACCGTTTATCTATTCCAGCAGATTATGCCCACACCTGTTTTGTCCTTTGCCGTGAAGTATTTGAACTGCACGGCAGGGGTGGTCATCACCGCCAGCCACAACCCGAAAGAGTATAACGGCTATAAGGTGTATGACCGAAACGGTTGCCAGCTTGTGCCCGAATACGCCGATAAAGTCATAGCCTATGTAAATGAGATTACGGATTTACGCGCCGTGCCGCACCTCGACTATGAAGTTGCGTGTGCCAGCGGATTGATACAGTTCGTCGGCGACGAGGTGCTCGACGCCTTTTTGGCGGCGGTAAAACAGCAGGAACTGTATACCGAAACCAACGGCTTGAAAGTGGTTTATACCCCTTTACACGGAACAGGCAATGTCCCTGTGCGCCGTATTCTCGGGCAGTATGCTGTTTCGGTTGTGCCCGAACAGGAATTGCCCGACGGTGATTTCTCCACCGTTCGTTCGCCCAATCCCGAGGAAAAAGATGCGTTGACGCTCGGTATTGCACAAGCAGAGCGTGAAAACGCGGATTTGGTCCTCGGCACAGACCCCGATTGCGACCGCGTGGGCATTGCCGTTCGTCACAACGGCGCCTATGTGTTAATGACAGGCAATCAGGTCGGCGCCTTACTTGCGGATTTTGTTCTGCGCTTCAAAAAAGATACTTTAACGGAAAAATCCACCCTCGTCAAAACCATTGTGACCAACGATTTGGGCGCGAATATTGCGCGGCATTACGGCTTACAGGTGGTCGAAACGCTGACGGGATTTAAATATATCGGCGACCGCATCAACCGCTATGCACAAAGCGGAACGAACGAATTTGTGATGGGCTATGAAGAAAGCTACGGGTATTTGGTCGGCACGCACGCGCGCGACAAGGACGCCGTTGTTGCCTCCATGCTGATCTGCGAAGCGGCGGCGTACCACAAGCGGAACGGAAAAACCTTGGTGGACGCCTTACACGACTTGTACGCACAGTACGGCTTTTATTTGGACGCATTGGATTCGTTTACACTCAAAGGCAAAGACGGCGCAGAGAGAATCCGCGCGATTATGTCCGCATTCCGCACGGCAGGAGAAACCGCCTTTGACGGTGTGGAGCGCGTGATAGATTATTCGCTGGGTATTGGTGATTTGCCAAAAGAAAATGTATTAAAATTCATTTTTGAAAACGGCAGTTGGCTCGCTGTGCGCCCGTCGGGAACGGAGCCGAAACTGAAAATATATTATTCTGTCTGCGGCGAAAACGAAGAAACAGCAAACGCGACTTTGCAATCCCTTCGCAGTTATATACACGATACGATAGGAGAATAAACCGATGGAAGAGTACATTGCATCTGTCATTCGACCGAAAATTCAGGGCGACGGCGGCGAAGTGCGCTTTGCAGAGCTTCGCGACGATACGCGGACGCTTGTGTTTCAGGGTGAATGCTCCAAATGCTTAATATTAGACCGCTGTGTGCATTGGATTGAACAGGAAATCAAAACCGATTTGGGCAAGTGCGTCACGGTAAACGCCGTGCGGAAAAAACCGTTCTTTTGGGATATATAAGGAGTTAAACGATGGCACATATCAAAGTTACCCGCCGCAGTATGCGCCCCGAAGAATGGACGGCGTTGCGTTTCGGCTGGCTCAAACGGCATATTTATGCAAAGAAATATGAAATCAAAACCTTGCAAATCCGCGACGCGCGGCAGGTTGCCGAAATGGAATACGAATACTATTCCGACGATTACCGACCGCTCAGAAAGGGGGATATGTATTTTACCCCCGACGGCACGGCGTTTATCCGCGGGGATATTGTGATTCCCGATGATTTCCGCGGAGAGGAACTGTGGTTCACTTTAAAAACGGCGGCGGAAATTATTGTCAAGGTCAACGGCACATATGTCGGCGGCGTTGACCCAAACCGCGACCGCATTTTACTGTCGCCCTATATAGAGCCGAACTGTGAAAAACTGCATTTTGAAATGCAGGGCTATAACCGTTCCAAACCCGACGACGAGCGCAATCCCGAATCGCTGTCCGTGCGCGGTTGCCGCCAGATTTTCGAGGGCGCGTATCTTACCACGGTCAATCATGATGTGTTGGATTTGGTCTATGATTTGGAACTGCTGTTAGACATTGCAGGCAGTGATTTGTTCAATGAGGACTACCGCGCGTTTTTAAACCGCGAACTGAACAACGCCTTGAATTTGATTGATTTCGAGGACGATACACTCCCGGGGCTTCCGGACGCGAAGCGCTATGTGGAAGAAGTCATCTATCAAAATGACGATTACAAAGGCAACGGCGATGTGGCACTGATTGCCCATTCGCATTTGGATATTGCTTACTATTGGCGGCGCATTCACGCCGTGCAGAAAAACTTGCGCACGGTGCTTATTCAGTTGCGCTTAATGGACCGTTACCCCGATTTTAAATACACCCACACCCAAGCCTATACCTATGAAACCTTAGAAAAATATTATCCCGAAGTGTTTGCGGAGTTACAAGAAAAAATCGCCGCAGGGCTGTTTGAGCCCGTCGGCGCGATGTATGTAGAGCCCGACTGCAATATTCCCGTGGCGGAAAGTCTCATTCGCCAATGTTTGTACGGGCAAAGGTATTACCGCGAAAAATTCGGCAAAACCGTGCAAAACTGCTGGTTGCCCGATGTGTTCGGCAACAGTTGGATACTGCCGCAAATCCTCAAAAAAAGCGGGGTAGAGTATTTCGTGTCCAATAAAATGTCTACTTGGAACGATACCAACCGTTTCCCGCACAACAACTTTATCTGGAAAGGAATAGACGGCAGTGAGGTCTATGCCTGTGTGCCGCCCACGCACTTTATCACTTGGAATACGCCTTCCCAAATTCAAGAGAACTGGGAAGCCTATCAGGATAAAAACACAGGCGGGCAAACGCTGTCGATGTTCGGCTATGGTGACGGCGGCAGTGGGTGCACTGAGGAAATGATTGAACTCATGCACCGTTTCCAAAAACTGTCCGTTATGCCAAAAACCGAGCACACAAGCGCCGAAACCTTTTTAGAGAAGAATTTGAAAGACAATCCGAATCTCCAAAAGTGGGACGGGGAATTGTACTTAGAAATGCACCGCGGTACCTTTACCACAAAAGCGAAACTGAAAAAGCAAAATCGCAAGTTGGAATATAAACTGCGCGAAGCGGAAATCATTTCCACCCTGCGCGCACTTTCCGGCAAACCTTATCCGCAGGAAACCTTGCGCGAATGCTGGAAAAAACTTTTAATCAATCAGTTCCACGATATTTTGCCGGGTAGTCATATATCGCCTGTCTACCGTGATGCCGTGGCGGATTACGAAGCGGTTGACAAGGCGCTTGACGAAATTATCGGCAACGGGACGCAGTATTTTAATTCCTTGAATTTCCCGCGGACAAGTTTAACGTTCGTTGAAAACAAAAACGGCGACAGCACGCGGTGCGGCAAAACAGGCTTTTGGTGCCTCCCGAATTTGCCGGCTTTGCAAAACGGCGAAATCAAACGAAGCGTCGGCACGGCGGGCGAATGGTGCTTTGCGGACGGTGAGACGGCGGAAACCCCGTATTACAAAATCCGTTTTGCACCCGACGGCAGTATTGTGTCGCTGTACGACAAAACGCTTTCCCGTGAATGGGCGAACGGGGATTTCAACAAATTGAAATTCTACGAGGACAAGCCCGGTGTTTACGATGCATGGGATATTCTCCCGAATTACAAGGATAAGCCCGTGTTGCCGACCGTGTCGGAACCGTTGCATTTGACCGAGAAAAATGACGAGGTTGCCGTGTTGGAATGTACCGTCAAAGTCGGGCAAAGCACTTGGAAACGGTATATTCGCTTGTTCCGTCAGGCGCGCGGGATTGAAGTCGAAAATTTGGTGGATTGGCGCGAAAAGCACCGCCTTGCCAAAGCCGAGTTTTCGTGTAATGTCTTAACGCGGGAGGCGGTTTGTGACCTCGGCGCGGGCTTTATCAAGCGCGAAACGCATAAAAATACCACTTGGCAACAGGCGCGCTTTGAGGTCTGCCACCACAAATGGTGTGACCTTGCGGAAATCGACGGCGGCGTGGCGCTCATCAATGACTGCAAATACGGCGTCGGCTTTGACGAAAACACAATGTCTTTAAGCCTTTTGCGCGCAACCATTCGCCCCGACCCAACCAGTGATATGGGCGTGCACCGTTTCTGCTATCTCATTTTGCCGCACGCCGGCGACGCGGTGTCGGCAAAACTCAACCAAATCGCGTTGGAATACAATATTCCGATTGTGAAAGCAGATGTCTCTTGTCAAAATACCTTTGACGGGCTATTCTTACAGGCAATGAAACTGTCCGAAGACGGCAAAATGGTGGTTGTCCGCTTGACGGAGTGCGACGGACACCGCGGCACATTGCACTTACCGAAAAAGGTGAAACGCCTGAATATGTTGGAAGATGTTGAGGGCGAAAGCGCCGAAATCCCGTACAAGCCATTTGAAATTCTCACATTGGGGATTGAAATTTAACGGATATACATTTTTCAAAACGACCAAGCAGAAATTATACTGTTTGGTCGTTTTTTATGGCGTTTACACGCGAATTTGACAAAATTCTATGTTTTTTGTTGCAATTTTTTGCTGATTTTGTTATTCTTATCTATTGTGATAGAGAAAATGAGAAAGAGGTGCTCGAATGCATTCGGATTTTTCGGTACGGCTTGCTACGGTAGACGACGCAAAAACCGTGCTTTCTTTCATTCAAAAAATCGCCGAATATGAAAAAATGACCGACGAGGTTGTCAATTCCGAGGATTTAATTCGTGAGGTTGTGTTCGGTGACAATGCCGCCAAAGTTTTTTTAGGGGAAGAAAACGGCAAAGCGGTCGGTTTTGCGCTGTTCTTTGAAACCTATTCCACCTTTGTCGGGCGCAAGGGTATTCATTTGGAGGATTTATTTGTAGACCCCGATTGCCGCGGCAAGGGTTACGGCAAAGCGCTGTTCGATGCAGTTGCAAAGTATGCGGCAGACGGCAATTACGGCAGACTGGAATGGGTTTGCCTTGATTGGAATACACCGTCGCAGGATTTCTACTTCCGCCTGGGGGCAAAGCATATGGACGAGTGGTGGATATTCCGTTTGGACGGCGAAAAATTGGAAAAGTATAAAACAGAAGCATAAATCCAAAAAAGAAAAGGGGAAAAGTTATGGAAGCAACCTTTTGGGCGTTAGTGCCGCCCATTATCGCCATTGTGTTGGCGCTGATTACGAAAGAGGTGTATATATCCTTGCTCATCGGCATTTTGTCGGGCGCGCTGTTTTACACCGATTTCCATCTTTTAAAAGCGCTCGAAACCACCTTCGACATTATGAGCGACAAGGTCGGCGGGAATATCACGATTATTATTTTCTTGGTTATTCTCGGTATGATTGTGTCTTTAATGAGCAAATCGGGTGCGTCTGCGGCGTACGGCAAATGGGCGTCTCGCGCGATAAAAAGCAAACGCGGCGCATTGGCGGCGACTTCGGCACTCGGTGCGTTAATTTTCGTCGATGACTATTTTAACTGCTTGACCGTCGGTACGGTGATGAGCCCCGTAACCGACCGCCACAAAATTACCCGCGCAAAGCTTGCATACATTATTGATGCCACGGCGGCGCCCGTGTGTATTATCGCACCGATTTCCAGCTGGGCGGCGGCAGTCGGCTCGTCTATGCCCGAGGGCAGCAGCATTGACGGTTTTGGACTGTTTTTGCGCACCATTCCCGCCAACTTCTATGCGTTGTTCACGGTTGCGATGATTATTTTCTTGATTTGCACGAATTTTGATTTCGGACCGATGAAAAAATACAACGACAAACACCCCGAGGGCGGCGACACGCTCGTCGAAATCCCCGAAGAAACAAAGGATACCAAAGGCAGAGTGTTTGATTTGATCATCCCGATTGCCACGCTGATTTTATTCTGCGTGCTGGCAATGCTTTACACGGGCGGCATTTTAGAGGGCGCAAGCGTGAAAGACGCATTTGCGGATTGCTCCGCGGGGCTTTCCTTGGCGCTCGGTTCCTTCTTCACCTTAATTGTCATTTTCCTGTTGTATATTCCGCGCAAGGTCATTTCCGCACGGGCATTTATGGAAAGTCTCACCGACGGCTTCAAGGCAATGGTGCCCGCAATTTTGATTTTAACCTTTGCGTGGACTTTAAGCGGCATTTGCGGCGAAAGTTATTTGAACGCAGGCGCGTTTGTCAGCAATGTGGTGTCGTCAAGCAGTATGCCCACGGGGCTGTTGCCGGCGATTTTCTTCCTTGTCGCCTTGGGGCTTGCTTTTGCCACCGGCACTTCTTGGGGTACATTCGCCATTCTTATTCCGATTGCGGTTTCCGTGTTCGGCGGTATGGATATTACACCGATTTTAACCATTTCCGTGGCATCCATTTTGGCGGGCGCAGTTTGCGGCGACCATATTTCACCGATTTCCGATACAACCATTTTGGCGTCAACGGGTGCAAACTGCAACCACTTAGACCATGTTTCCACGCAGTCGCCGTATGCGCTCCTTGTGGCGGCGGTTTGCTTTGTCAGCTATCTGCTCGCGGGCTTTACCGAAAGCATATGGATTTCTCTGCCGGTTGGCATTGTACTCCTGATTTTGATTTTACTCGGTATTTATTTGGTCAGCAAAAAGAAAGAAAAAGTGAAATAACAAGAAAAGACCGTTTCCGCGCTGATTTTTGCGGAAACGGTCTATTGGTTTGTGGCTTTTATTTTGCTGTGGGAGCGGACAAATGCTTTTTCCAAATGCCCGTGGCGTAGAAAATCATCGAAAGAATGCTTGCGACCGTCCACCCAATCGGCCACGAATACCAAATGCCCTGTTCACCGAATACGGGGGAAAGGACAAAGGCAAACACGACGCGCAAAATCAAGTCGGAAAATGTGGCAACCATAAAAGCGTTCATTGCCCCTGCACCGCGTAAAATCCCGTCTACGACCAACTTTACGGTAATGAGAAAATAAAACGGCGCAACAATTTTCAAAAAGGCTGTGCCGGCTGTAATGACCTCTGCGCTTGCCTCGTCCACAAAAATCTGCATTGAATATTCGGGAAAGAAGAAAAATAACACGAAAAACGGCACCGCGATGCATAACGCGATAACAACGCCGGCATGAAAGCCTTGTTTCACACGTGCGGTGTTTCCCGCGCCGATATTTTGCGCCGTGTAACTCGAAAGCCCGTTTCCAAGCGCGCAAAGTGTGGTAATCGTAAAGGTATTGAGCTTCATTGCCGCCGCGAAAGCCGCAACGACCGTGGCACCGTAGCCGTTAATTAAGCCTTGAATAAACACATTGCCGACTGAAACAAAGCTTTGTTGCAAAATACTCGGCACGGCGATGCGGGCAATGCGTACAAGCATTTTGCCCGAAAACAGCTTTGGCTTTTCACTTTTTATTTTTTGTAAGCGGAATATCAATACCAAAAGTGCGGCAATCGATGCAAAACCTTGTGCGATAAAAGTTGCCCAGGCCACACCCGCAACGCCCATATGGAATTGCGTAACAAACAGAATATCCAGCGCAATATTGCCGACAGAGGAGAAAATCAAAAAGAACAGCGGTGTTTTGGAATCGCCGAGTGCTGTAAATACACCATTGGCAATATTGTATAAGAATAAAAAGCATAAGCCGCCGATGTAGATATTCAAATACAGTTCTGCATCTGCAAGAATTTCCGAAGGCGTGTCAATCGCGCGCAATAAGGCGGGGGAGAGCAGAAGCCCGAGCCCCGTCAGGAAAAGCGCAAGTGCCGTGCTTGCGAGAATTGCCGTGCTGACTGACGTTTTCATGTGCGTCATGCGTTTGCCGCCGAATAATTGAGAAATCACCACGGAACAGCCGATGTTTGTGCCGTTGGCAATCGCCATAAATATCATCGTAATCGGGTATGATGCGCCGACTGCCGCCAAAGCGGACACGCCGATGTAATGCCCGGCGATAATGCTGTCTACAATGTTATACAACTGTTGAAATACGACGCTCAAAAGCAAGGGAAGCGTAAACTTCATCAACACACGGCGCGGCTTGCCGACGGTTAAATCCGTTACCAAGGGGAAAACCTTCTTTCCGAAATTTGCGTCTATTATATACTCTTTTTTTGGAAAAAGAAACATTTCGCAAAATTTTTGGAAATTTGTCTGTTTTTCCGGATTTTCTGTTGAAAAAATTGTCGGAATATTGTATACTTAACTCATCTTATTTTTTGTTTTGCGGGGCACGGAATGAAACTGTTAGAAGAGCGTATTCAAAAAGACGGAATTGTAAAAGCGGGCAATGTCTTAAAGGTGGACTCCTTCTTAAACCACCAAATGGATATTGCACTGTTCAATGAAATGGGCAAAGAGTTTAAACGCCTGTTTCAAAATACCGAAATCAACAAAATTATGACCATTGAGGCGTCGGGAATCGGGATTGCCTGCATTGCGGCGCAGTACTTCCATGTGCCTGTGGTGTTTGCCAAAAAGGCGCAAAGTGTTAATATCGACGGCGAAGTGTATTCCACGCAGATTGAATCGTTTACCCACAAACGGGTCTATAATGTGATTGTGTCCAAAAAATATCTTTCCCCGACGGACAAGGTCTTGATTATCGATGATTTTCTTGCGAACGGTTGTGCACTCGAAGGGCTGATTGATATTGTGACTTCGGCGGGTGCTTCGGTTGCCGGCATCGGCATTGCGATTGAAAAGGGCTTTCAAAAGGGCGGTGCGCTCATTCGCGAACGCGGAATACATCTGGAATCGTTGGCGATTGTCGACGCAATGGACGATAAAACCGGCGAAATCACATTCCGCGCGCAGTAAATAGGTTGTATGATACGGCAGAGAGGGACTTTCTTTGCCGTTCATAATATTTTATTTTCTTTTTAGGAGGAAAACAGTATGAAGAAAGTTCTCAGCATTGTTCTGGCGCTTGTCATGGTCGTGCTTTGCTTCGCAGCTTGCGGCAAAACCGACGATGCCAAAACCGACGATACGGCTGCAAGCGATTTCCTTGTAGGCGCAATCTACATCAACAGCCAGAACGACACCGCAGGGTATACCTTTGCACATCACAACGGTATCACCAAAGCCATGGAACAGCTCGGGCTTCCGAAGGAAAATCTCAAAATTGTGGATAACGTTCCCGAAGATACCGAACAGGTCTCCAAAGCCATCGACACCTTGGCAAACCAGGGCTGCAAAATTATCTTCGGTATCAGCTTCGGCTATATTGATGCATTTGCAGAAGCGGCTGACAAGCCCGAATATGCGGACATCATCTTCTCGCACGCAACGGGTTACAAATCCAATGACAAAAACTTCAACAACTATTTCGGCAGAATTTATCAGGCGCGTTACCTTGCGGGTATTGCGGCAGGCTTAAAATCTCTGGAACTCAACAACAACAGCATCGGCTATGTTGCTGCTTGGGGTACCGAGTATGCTGAAACCTGCTCCGGTATCAATGCGTTTGCACTCGGCGTACAGTCCGTCAATCCCGATGCAGTTGTGCATGTAAACAAAATCAGCACTTGGGGCGAAGAAGCCAAAGAAAAAGCGGCGGCAGAAGCGCTTATCAACACCTATAATTGCTGCGTTATCGCACAGCACTGCGACAGTGCACAGCCTCAGCTTGCGGCTGCAAACGGCAAGGTGTTCGGCTGCGGCTACAACTCCGATATGACCGCACAGGCACCGTCTGCACACTTGACTGCGCCGATTTGGAATTGGGATGTTTACTACAAGCTTGCGATTGAAACCGCAATGACCGACCCCGCAAACTTCATGAGCAAGGTTGGCATTTACTACGGCGGTCTTAAAGAAGGCTTTGTTGACATTTCTCCGCTTTCCGACAACTGCACGCCCGAAACCAAAGCAATCGTTGAAAAGGTTAAGGCTATGATGGTCAACGGCGAATGGGATGTGTTCACCAATGTGAAGCTTTCCATTGATAAAGACGGCAACATCACCAAGACCGAAGGCGCTTTGAAAGACAATAAAGGTGCAGAGGTTATCTCGGCTGACGGCAGCACCTATTACACCTACAATACCGACACAGGCGCTTTGGAAGCGGTTGAAGGCGGCAAAGATGCTTGCGACGGCGTTATCAAAGGTTCTATGAACTATTATGTTGCAGGTGTGACGGAGGGCTAATCACCTCCAATCCTTCTGTAAATCTGTTTTAAGGGAGAACTGTTTGTGGCAGCATACGCGATTGAATTAAAGAATATAAATAAATCTTTTGGTAGTGTGGCTGCCAATAAAAACATTAACCTGAGCGTTCGGCAGGGCGAGATTCTCGCCCTGCTGGGCGAAAACGGTTCCGGCAAAACCACTTTGATGAATATGTTGTCGGGCATTTATAAGCCGGACAGCGGTCAAATTTTTGTAAACGGGCAAGAGGTTTCCATCAATTCGCCCGAGGATGCCAAAAAATTGGGCATCGGTATGGTACACCAGCACTTTAAGTTGGTGGATATATTTTCTGCGGCCGATAATATTTGGCTGGGGAAAGAGCGTGACGGCAGTTCTGCGAAAGCGAAACTGTCGGAAGTTTTTTTACAAAAAGAACGCTTTACTGAAATTGAAAAAACCGCCGAGCAATTCGGCTTTCAAATAGATGCAAGAAAACTTGTAAAAAATATGTCTGTCAGCGAAAAACAGACTTTGGAAATTATTAAGGTATTGTACTACGGCGCGAAGACCATTATTTTGGACGAGCCGACTGCCGTGTTGACCGTCCAGGAAATTGAAAAACTTTTCCATATTTTGCGTGAAATGAAAGCGCAGGGACATTCCATTATCATCATCAGCCATAAGCTCAATGAGGTTATGGAAATCAGCGACCGCGTCGCAATCCTCAGAAAAGGCGAATACATCGACACGGTGAATACCGCCGAAACCAATAAAATTGAACTAACTGAGTTAATGATGGGCAAAAAAGCCGATTTGAATATTCACCGCACAAAGGTGGAGAAAAAGCAACCGCTTTTGGAAATTCGTGATTTGACCATTAAAAACGATGAGGGCGCTGTTGCGATTGACCATGTGAATTTCTATGTGCGCGGCGGCGAAATGCTCGGCGTTGCGGGCATTGCGGGTTGCGGGCAAAAAGAGCTTTGCGAAGCGATGGCGGGCTTGCGGAAAATCGAAAGCGGTATGATAATACACGAGGGCGAAAGCATCGTCGGCTTATCTCCGCAGAAAATCCTTGAAAAAGGCGTGGCCATGAGTTTTATTCCGGAGGACCGCCTTGGAATGGGCCTTGCACCGTCGTTGTCTATTACAGACAATATGATTTTGAAAAAATACAATCAAAATCATTGGAATCCGTTTGTGGACCGCAAAACGGCGCGCAAAGAGGCGCAAGAGGTGATTGACGAATTAGAGGTCGTGACCCCCTCCACAGAAATTCCGGTGCGTCGTCTTTCCGGCGGGAATGTCCAAAAAATACTCCTTGGCCGCGAGATAAAATCCAATCCGAATGTGCTCATAACCGCGTACCCTGTGCGTGGGTTGGATATTAACTCTTCTTACACGATTTACAATATTTTAGATGACTTAAAGCAAAAAGGCGTCGGCGTTTTGTTTGTCGGTGAAGATTTGGATGTGCTGATGGCATTGTGCGACAAAATTATGGTGCTTTGCCACGGTAAAGTCATGGGTGTTGTGCATGCAAGCAAAACGTCAAAGGAAGAATTGGGCTTGATGATGACAGGCGCCGTGAATCTGTCTGTCGTGAACGGCAAGGTGGCGGGTATCGCCAAAGATTCCACCATAAAAGAGGAGGATGTGCAGTGAGTAAACAGAGAGAACCGCTGGTGCGTGTTGTCAAACGCGACCGCATTCATCCGCTTTTAAAGGTTGCCTTTTATTTGCTTGCCATTTTGTTCGCGCTTACCGTCGGCGGCGTTCTGTTATTTGCCATCGGGGTAAATCCTTTGGTGCTGTATAAAGATATGTTCACCATCGGTATGCTCGGCAGTCGCTTTGCTTATAAAAGCGTGGAAGGTCTTTTGACAATCTTTGTGCCGCTTTTGATAACTTCCCTTGCGCTTTCGCTGTCCTTTAAAATGCGCTTTTGGAATATCGGCGGTGAGGGACAGTTTATTATCGGCGCACTTGCCGCGGCAACGGTAGCGCTGAAATTCGGCAATTCCATGCCGTCTTTTCCGCTGTTGGTATTGATGTTTGTGGCGTCTATGCTTTGTGCAGGCTTGTACGGCGGTATTGTTGCTTTGTTGAATGTGCGCTTTCGTACCAATGAAACGCTGTTAACCTTAATGCTCAACTATATTGCGCTCTATTTACTTCGCTTTTTCGGCGAAACGCAAGCACCGTGGAATTTCTATTTGAGTGATGAGTCTGTTCGTCCGGTGTTTCAAAAATTTCCGGAAGCGGCGTTTATGCCGACGATTTCGATTGGAAAATTCTCGTTGAATATCTCTTTTATTTTTGCCATTCTCATTTGTGTCGGCGTGTATTTTTATTTAAAAAAGACGAAGCAAGGCTATGAAATTTCCGTAGTCGGCGACAGTGCCAACACCGCGCGCTATGCGGGAATGAATGTGCCGAAAATCATTGTCCGCACAATGTTCCTGTCGGCGGCGCTGATTGGCTTGGCAGGCGGGTTTTATGTGTCGGGCGCAAAGGTATTGTCTACCTCCGTGACGAACAATGTCGGTTGGACGGGTATTATCGTAGCATGGCTTGCAAAACTCAATACATTTGCCATTTTCGGCGTGGCTTTGCTTATCAGCATTATGCAGTACGGTGTGCAGGCGGCAAGCACGCAGTTCCCGATTATTGACTCCAATTTTGCCGATTTACTGCAAGGCATCATTTTGTTTTTTGTGCTGGCGGCGGATTTCTTTATTCGCTTTAAATTGGTGTTCCGCAAAAATGCGAAGAAACAGGGAGGTACGGCAGAATGAATTCCTTAGACGTTTTAACCCTGTTTCTGTTTAATATCGTGATTTATAATATCCCGCTTCTGTACGGCACGGTCGGTGAAATTATCATTGAAAAGTCCGGTAGCCTCAACCTCGGCGTGGAGGGCATTATGGCGGTCGGCGCGATTTTCGGCTACCTTATCGGCTGTTCCGCAAATTCGCTGACGGTCGGTATTTTGGCTTCGTTCGTTTGCGCGGGGCTGTTCGGTATCATTTTCGCTGTGCTTACGGTCACTATGCAGGCAAACCAAAATGTTACAGGTCTAACGATGACCACTTTCGGCGTCGGTTTGTTCTTCTTTATCGGCAAGGGGTTGAGCGCCTCGTGGCCCGTGATGACACAGTATGCGAATATTAACAACGGCTTTAAAAATCCGATTGAAATCCCGTTGCTATCTAAAATTCCCGTACTCGGCAAAGCGCTGTTTTCCCACAATATCCTTGTGTATCTCGGCATTTTCATTGCCATAGCGGTATGGTTTTATCTCAATAAAACCAAAGCAGGGCTTCGCCTGCGCGCCATCGGGGAAAATCCTGCCGCGGCGGATTCTTTGGGCATCAATATTACACTGTATAAATATGTCCACATTATTCTCGGCTCGGGTATTATGGGCATCGGCGGTTATTATATGGGCTTAAACCTCGGCGGTAGTTTTGAGGGCAGTAACTGCTGGATTAACGGTTACGGTTGGATTGCCGTTGCTTTGGTTATTTTTGCAAATTGGAATACGCTTGCCGCGATTCTCGGCACGCTGGTATTCGGGTTCTTTAATACCTTGCAGATTTACAGCGGCTCTTTGGCATATGCGTTCCCGAAAGCCCTCGGCTTCTTGGATAAAATTCCGTCACAGCTGTATCAAGCCCTACCGTTTATCATCACGGCGCTTGTGTTGATTTTCTCCTCTGTGCGTAAAAACAATAAATCCGCACAGCCGGCGTCGCTCGGGCTGAATTATTACCGTGAAGAACGCTGACACGGGAAAAACAGGATATAGAACAAAGCACCGAAAAGGGAAACCCCTTTCGGTGCTTTTTGATCATATTTTTGTTTCACAGTATGTAAATACCGGAATCCAATTGTACAATCTCTTTGCCGCAACTGCGTAAATAGCGGCGCACAGGCTCATCAAAAGTACGGAAATCCCGAACTGAAAAATCCTTCAAGTTTACCGTGCGGATTTTATAAGACCCTGCGTTGCAGACAAACAATTCATTGCCGTATTTCTGAATGGCGGTCGGCAAACTGAATGCCGTCGAATTTTCGCCGCCGATGCGCATATAGAACTTTTTGTGTGCGATGGAATAACTGATAATGGCGTTTTGGTCGGGTACGGTGCACCAAATTTGATTGCCGTCCGCCGCAACATCCTGCACAGGGTAGCCGTGATATAATAAATCGCCCGCCCACAGGCTTTTTCCTTCAAAATCAAAAATGCCTGTCTCGCCGGTCGGGTACACAAGGACGGTGCCGTTGTGTTGAAACGTGTCCGCATCACAGTTTAAATAATCGCCGATTGCGTCCGTAATCCGTTTGTAGCCGTTGCCGAATTTGTTTAGCAAATACACGCTCCTGGTCACAGGGGCGTTTCTGTAATTTTTCACATCAAATCCATAAAAGGATACTCTGCATTTGTCTTCGCCGACAGCTTCTTTTTTCGAGAAAATGACACCACCGGAAAAGGGTATCATATCCACGATTTGAAAATCTGCAATTTTCTTCATTTTCATCACCGAATATATATTATAAAAGCACAAAAAATCATTTTATATGACATCATTTTACTAAATTTTTTATATTCGGTCAACCGTTTCCGATTATTTTTGAAAACTTTTAGGATTTTTCGACCTTTGAATGCTTTTTTGCAGTCGTGCAATGCAAATGCATTCCGCACAGTCACAATCCGAATGATGCTCACAGCGAATACTGTGTGTTCCGTCTTTATCAAAGAATTCCTCTAAATATACATTACGATTTTTGTGCCGGCAAAACTGTTCATAGGTATTTGGCTTGTTCAACATCATAAAACCTCCCGTTCTATTTCAGTATATTCCGAAACGCTGCAAATAATCGTGCATATTTTATGCGTTTGCTGACATATATTGAACAAAAGGGAGGACAAAGATGAACGGTTGGATTTATTTTGCCTTGATTTTTTCAGGGATTGTGATATTGATAGCGATGCTTCGCACCAAACGCTTTTTTACTATGCTTTTCCTTACAGCCTTGCAAGGGCTTGCCGCATTTTTTGCCGTCAATTTTGTGGGCGGTTTTTTCGGTGTGCATTTGGCGCTGAATTGGGGGCATTTGGGCGTTTCCGCTCTTGGCGGTGTGCCGGGTGTGATACTGCTGTTGCTTGTGAATACAATGTTTTATAAATAGAGCACATCCGTAAAACGAAAGGAAGCACATTTTTACAAATGTGCTTCCTTTTATGTCTAAGAACTACCAAACGGTGCGTAAGGCGGGGAAAAATGCAAAAAGTAATGTGATTATTCAAAATTTAGTTTATACTCGGGTTCTTCTTTCATTTCTTTCAACAATTCTTCTTCGTTTTCAAAAAACGATTTCCCAACAATACCTCTAAAAGGTTCCCACATTGCCGGCAACGCATCATTATGTGTGCAAATATACTTCCATTCATCCTCATCAAATTGATAAATTGTTTCTAGTTGATATGTAAAAAGTTCTTTTTCGTCTTTCAAAACAACATATCGCATTGTTTTATCAATAGAATAGACCACGCTTACTACTTCGTCCGAAAAAGCATCAAGGCACTTGTCATACATCATTTCAACAATTTCCGCCCTTGGTGGCATGGCTGGAACTTCTTTCGGCTTTTTCTTTTGAAACAACCTTTTGAAAAAATACATTATACGGACTCCTTTGCCGTTTTACAAGAAGCAATTAGCAATCTACGGATATTTCCACATAATTTCTCTGCGTTTTGATAGGTCGGTGTGTCTATACGGTTTGTTTCGTGCATTAACTTCAGCCAATAACTTGTTTCATTTGATTCTTTTAAAGCAATCTCTAACTTTGCAATAAAGTCTTTCTTACTTTGTGCGTACTGTGCCTCATGGATATTAGCACCAACAGATGTGCCTGCTCGCGCAAGTTGATCGGTCATGTATGAACTCTTCGGTACAGTTACTCCGTCAACGAGGTTTACGATAGCAACAGCAAACTTAAAGGATAGATCAAGCAATTTGTTTTCGGACATAAAAGCACCTTCTTTCATTAAAATTATATCATTGTTTTTTGTTTTTCAATGATATATCGTTTGCGCGATATGATATACGGCTTTGCCGTATGATATAATATCCGTTCCATTCATACGCGAAGCGTATATCATCTGCGAAGCAGATATCATACCCGCAGGGTAAATCACCCATTCCGACAGGAACGGATATCATTGTAAAAAACCTCTTTTGTCTGGTAGACAAAAGAGGTTTTTTACATGGTGGACGTTAACGGACTCGAACCGCTGACCCTTCGCACGTCAAGCGAATGCTCTACCAACTGAGCTAAACGTCCTTGTCAATGCTGTTGTATTATATCGAAAAGCGCGCAAAAAATCAAGTCTTTTTTTATAATTTCCGAAAAAAGTTTTCAAAAATATTGTTTTTATGCTGAAATTACATTTTTATACCCTGAAAATCATATACATAGGTGACAATGAAAAGACAGGAGTGACGAAAATTGCAGCAGCCGAGGGAGTATAATTTTGAGTCTGCTTACCAAAGTCCGCGGGATAACACCGTTCCCCGTACGCGTACGGTGCGAAATACAGGAGAAACGGAAAAGAAAAGCGCCACTTTGCAAAGCGTGATTGCCGTGCAGTTGGTGCTGTGCCTGTTGCTCAGCGGAATTACCTTTGCGGTTTACAAAACAAGTGAAACGCGTTTTGAAGCACTGAAACAGGCGTATTTTGCGCTGTTTTCACGCGATATGGAAAAAGAGGAGTTGCAAGCCACCTTCCGTCGCGTGTCGGATTTTGTCTTTAAACCGCCGAGCCTTGCCGAAACGGAAAATGCAACGGAAAATACAACGGAAAACCCCGTGACACAAGCGACTGAAACGGATACACCGACAGAAGCCTATGACGGCGCAGGCGGGGAGGATTTGCTGTATCCTGATGATATTACTTCCTTTTCTCCGTTTACGGTGACGGGGAAATTCACTGTACCTGTGGATTACAAACGCGTGTCCTCGAATTTCGGATACCGTGAAAACCCTGTCACAAAAGAATACGGCTTTCACTCCGGCATTGATTTAGCCGCCTCCGCGGGTACGCCGATTTATGCCGCTTATGCGGGAACGGTTACAGAAAGTGGGTATTCCGCAGTACGCGGCAACTATATCGTTTTGGAGCACGGTAACGGTGTGCGCACGGTATACTGCCATTGCAGTACGGTTTTGGCAGAAAAAGGCGCAAATTTGAAAAGCGGTGAAGTTATCGCGACTGTCGGCGCAACGGGGCAGGCAACCGGTCCGCATTTACATTTTGAAATTTGGCTCGGCACAACACGCTGTAATCCCGCTTGGGTTTTAGAGGTATATGCAGATAACCGTACGGGGCGTTAAGGTAAAAATCGGTTTTTGGTTTGCGGCACTGCTTTGCTTTTTGCTGACATGTACCGATAACCAAGTGCTGTGCTTTGCCGTCCTGTTTTCGCTTTTGCATGAATGCGGACACTTACTGTGTGATTTTTTGCTGCACGAAAAGCCACAGGAAATTACCTTTGGGCTGTTTGGGTTGACCATTGCGCGCACTGACGATATTTGTTTCAGTTATCCGCAGGAAATTTGCGAGGCTTTGGCAGGACCGGCTGTCAATTTCCTGCTGTTTTTGCTTTTTTTGCTGATTTACTGTTTTTATCGAACAGAAACCGTGTTCACCTGTTGCTTTGTGAATTTATATATTTTTTTGTTTAACGCAATGCCCGTGTTTTCTTTGGACGGCGGCAGGGCATTTTGGGCGTTCGTATGCAAATCTATCGACAATCCCGAAACCCAGCAAAAAATACAAAAGACGGTTTCCTTTTTTTGCATTTTAGTGATGATGGGATTCGGATTTTTTGTTTTGCTTCGCAGTCGATATAATTTCACTCTCCTTTTGTTGGCAATTTACCTGATGATTACCCTTTTTGTAAAATGTTAGAATTGCAAAAAATCCTTTTTTCGTGTATGATACTGTGTATCAACCAAAAAGAGGTATTGTATGCTTACAAAAAAACAGGAACAGTTATTCAATAAAGTGCAAAAACCCGCGCGCTATACGGGCGGCGAAGTCAATGCTGTTATTAAGGATAAAAACAGCGTAAAATTCCGCTACGCATTTTGCTTCCCCGACAGTTACGAAATCGGTATGTCGCACCTCGGTATGAAAATTTTATACAGCCTTGTCAACGCGCGTGAGGACGCATGGTGTGAGCGTGTGTTTGCCCCGTGGACGGATATGGAGGAAGAAATGCGCAAGGCGGATGTGCCGCTGTTTGCGTTGGAAAGCGGCGACAATCTTTCGGAATTTGATATGATTGGCTTTACGCTCCAATATGAACTCAGTTATTCCAATGTCTTAAATATGCTTGACCTCGGTAAAATCCCGCTGAGAAGCCGCGACCGCCAAGACCTTACACCGATTGTGGTCGGCGGCGGCCCGTGCGCGTGCAACCCCGAGCCGTTGGCGGACTTCTTTGATATTTTTCTGCCCGGCGAAGGGGAGGAAGTCACCAACGAACTGATTGACCTTTTCATTGCGCACAAGGAAAAAGGCTCTACAAAACTTGAATTCCTACGCGACGCTGCAAAAATCGAGGGCGTGTATGTGCCCGCGTTTTACGATGTTTCTTATCATGCGGACGGCACAATCTCCGCCGTAACACCGAAAGAGGGTGCGCCTGCAAAAGTCAAAAAACGCATTATTTCCGATTTGGACAAGGTGTATTATCCTGAAAAGTTTGTTGTGCCGTATATTGATATTGTCCACGACCGTGCGGTTGCCGAGGTGTTCCGTGGCTGTATTCGCGGTTGCCGTTTTTGTCAGGCGGGGTTTATTTACCGTCCCATTCGCGAAAAATCGAGCGACACCGTCAACCGTCAGGCCAAATGCCTTTGCGACACAACGGGGTATGATGAAGTTTCGCTTTGCTCGTTGAGCACAAGCGATTATTCGGGGATTGAGCAGTTAATCCCGAAAATGTTTTCATGGGCACTGCCTGAAAAAATCAATGTTTCTCTGCCGTCTTTGCGTGTCGATAATTTCTCGGAAGAACTGATGGAGGAACTCAAAAAGGTACGGAAAAGCGGGCTGACTTTCGCGCCCGAGGCGGGCACACAGCGCCTGCGTGACGCAATCAATAAAAATGTCACCGAAGAAGAAGTCTTGTCTACTGCCGCACAGGCGTTCCGCGGCGGCTGGACTTCGGTCAAACTCTATTTTATGATGGGCTTGCCGACTGAAACTTTGGAAGACATTGCGGGGATTGCTGAACTTGCCCAAAAGGTGGTCAACGAGTTTTACAAAAACCCGGACAAGCCCAAAGGCAAGGGCGTGACCGTCAGCATCAGCGTGGCTTCCTTTGTGCCAAAACCCTTTACGCCGTTCCAATGGGAGCCGCAGGACACCATGGAACAGTTGGTCGCAAAGCAAAAGCATTTGATGGAAAATGTGCATACCCACAAAATTCAGGTCAGTTGGCATCAGTCCCAAACCAGTTTTTTAGAGGGCGTGTTTGCCCGCGGGGACCGCAAACTTTGTGATGTGATTGAGACGGCTTGGCGCAAGGGCTGTAAGTTTGACGGTTGGGATGAATATTTCCTGTTTGACAAATGGATGGAAGCGTTTCAAGAATGCGGTATTGACCCCGCATTTTACAGCAACCGCCGCCGCGAATTTTCCGAGATTTTGCCGTGGGACCATTTGGATTACGGTATTCGCAAAGACTTTTTAATTGAGGAAAACCAAAAAGCGCATGAGAGTATAACCACCCCGAATTGCCGGCAGAAATGTGCGGCGTGCGGCGCGGCGCGCTTGAACGGAGGCAAATGCGATGCAAAATGATGTTCGGCTCTTTTTTACCAAAACAGGGTTTGCAAAATACATTTCCCACCTCGATTTAATGCGCTGTATGTCCCGTGCCGTCAAGCGTGCGGGCATTCCGCTGTGGTATACCGAGGGGTTTAACCCACATTTGTTTATGACCTTTGCGCGCCCGCTCTCTTTGGGGCAGGAAAGCCTTTGCGAGGTTGTCGATGTGCGCTTGGTAGGGGAGATGACCTTTAAAGAAATCCAAACCCGCTTAAATGAAGCACTCCCCAAAGATATTACCGTGGTATCCGTGCAAAAACCTGTGCATAAACCGAGTGAAATTGCCTTTGCCGATTACGAGGTGTGTTTGTATTGCGACAATCCCACATCATTAAAAGTATATATGGAAACTGCTTTCTCAAAAGAACAAATTACCGTTCTCAAAAAAGCGAAACAGGGCAGACGAAAAATTGACAAAGAAATTGATATTAAACCGAATGTTCTACGGTTTGATACAGCGGCAGAAGAAAATGCGGTCTGCTTGAAATTGCGCTTAACGGCAGGTGACCAAACCAATATCAATCCGACATTGCTTTTGTCGGCGCTGACAGACGGGTTTGATGGCGAAATCCAAAACACCGACATTCTCAAAAAGCACATTTTGCTTGAAAACGGGGAGCCGTTTTGCTGATTTTTGCGAAATTCTACTTTTTTAAAAATAATACTTGCATTTTACCAAAACCTATGCTATTATATTTTAGCATTTTGCGTTGGTTTCTCACCAACGGCAGTTAATGGCAACATTAAAGCTGGCGGTCCTCTGCATTTTCTTGTACGAACGCCTGAAAACATTAGGAGGACTGAAAATGGACGCACTCAAAGTAATTACCGAAGGCATGATTAAAGAAGACCGCCCCCACATTAAGGTCGGCGATGTTGTTAAGGTACATGTCAAAATCCGTGAAGGTGAAAGAGAAAGAATTCAGGTGTTTGAAGGCACCATCATCGCTGTGAAAGGCAGCGGCGTTTCCGAAACCTTTACCGTTCGCCGCGTTTCTTACGGCGTCGGCATTGAGAGAGTATTCCCTGTGAATTCTCCAAATGTGGCAAAGGTTGAACTTGTCCGTTCCGGTAAAGTCCGCAGAAGCAAACTGTACTATCTGCGCGACAGAGTCGGAAAAGCGGCAAAGGTCAAAGAGCAAATCTGAGTTTGCAAAACGAAACAGAGCAACCAATACGGTTGCTCTGTTTTTTTATGTTCAAAATGAGATTGTTTCGTTTGTGCAGTATTTTTCATATAACGCCTGTGACGCGTCGGTAACATCTCTGTTTTGCGGCTCGTCATATTCCGAATAGGTTTCGCACCAATGCTTTTCAAATTGAAAGAGCTCCCGTCCGAACGGTGTTGCGTCGAACCGCGGTCTGCCCCAAACGGTATCTGTCGGTTTTGCCTGTGGGAAGTCCTTGCCGTTTTCCAACGCGTCGATGGTTTGCGTATAGAATTTTTCCCAACGCACGGCGTAGTATTCTTTGATAAGCCCGTTCCACTCGCGCCACGCGTAATCATACAGAGAGGAGCAGTCGCCGTATAAATTTCCCCAAACCGTGATCAGTGTGCGCGCGTTTTTGTCAAAATACCGTTTTTCTGCCTCGGTCACACCGAGCGCATGGCTTTGATTTATCCAGCGTGCCAGCGTGAAGTTGCGGCGCAGACCGAGGAACGCGTCCAAATCCGCCAAAATTTCCAGTTGCGAATCAGCAATATGTTTTACGGCATCCAAATCCTTTTTCTGATAGGCTTCTGCAAATGCGGCTTGCCGGGTATGGAAACGGTTGGAAAGTACCTGCCGCGTCAGGTCGCACAAATCATATTGATACCCGTCGCTGTCTTTCAAGTCCTCGCGTACCGACAAAAACAACTGCAACGCTTTTTCCAAGTCTTTTGGCGCGTAGTGTACCTTGGTTTCGTCCCAAGCGGCGCATCTTTTCGGATTTAACAGCGGGCGCGCGCAGAGGGTAGAACCGACATCACTTTCCTTATACCCGTCATCACGGTAACAGGTTTCTGCCAGCATATCCCACACTTTACGCAAGGTTGGATTCCACTCGCCGTAACGGCGGGTTATGTAATCGTCGAGCCAACTGTCAAAATCGATGGGTTCACTTTTGGTCAGTAACTCAAACTGTAAATCATAAACCACGGGGTTTTGCTCAATTCCCTCCATAAACAGCCCACTGCCGACCAAATTTGCTTTCCGCTTTTTCAAGCGCGCATACGGATTTTCACAATGCACACGCAGTTTTCCCTGCATTGCGTTTTTGCCGCCGAAGTTATGGAGCATGCCCGCAACCACGGGGTAGCCCCAACAATTTCGGGTTTTCGGTGTTTTTTCAGAGTTTAAATCCAAAATCAGCAAGCGGTCTTTCGGTACGGCTTTAACAATATGTTTGCGCATAGACCAAGACTGCATTACCCATACGGATTCTTTGTCAAAATTCTCATAAAGCGTGTTAATGGCTTTGCCGACACAGCGCAAATACAGCATCCCCGGTTTCGGCGGCGTGCCCTCGTGAAACGGGTCGCAGGCAATATAGTGGTGATTACCCAAAAGTGCGTCCATTTTTTCCAAATAGACCGTTCCCATTTCCAAAAACAGTGGGTCTGTCGGGTCTAACTGCGCGGTTTTGGGGAAATCGCACCAACCGTGTTTTTCCACAATATTGGCGTTGGGGTATTTTTCTTTCAGCAATACGGGCACATGCCCCGAAAATCCCTGCTGAATGGGGTACATACCAAATTCCAACACGCGCGCCAAAATCTTTTTCCCAAGTTCCAACCGCTCGTACACATATTCTTCCGTTTCGGGCGGCATATACCCTTCAATATTGGTCATTAACTGCCAAGCCCAAAAGGCAGGACCGGAAATGGTTTTCAACGCTTCTTCTTTGGTGAAGCCGAATTCCAGCAGCGTTTCATACCAAACCGCCTCCGTGCCGAGTACGCAAAGCGGCATATTGATGCCGTTCATCGCCATAAAGTCGATTTCTTTTTCCCACCGTGCAAAATCCCACCAACACATGGAGTAGTCTAAGGTGCAGTAGTTCATATATACGCGGTATTTTTGCGCAATGGTCTTTTCCATAACCCCGTCAAACGGCAGTAGTTTTTCCACACGGAGTGTTTCATTGCCGCACCAAGAATAATTGACATGACAAATCTGTTTTAAGTAGTCATACACTGCATTGCAAGCCGAAACACGACTGCCCGCGCAAATTCTAACCTTATTTTGTGCATAGGTTACTGTGTAGCCGTCGGGCACGCGCGTTTCAAGTTGAATATCAAAGCCGTTTGCAACAGACGGAAGATTCCGTTCTAAAAACCGATGTAATACTGCGTCCATATTCTCACCCGCTCCATTTTCTGTAAGTTTATTATATCGGAACAACGCCGAAAATACAATGCATTTTACATTTTTTGACCTATCCTGCGTTTTAGATTGTAAAAATCCTTTTTGTAACAAATTTTTAAGAATTTAGACCTTGCACTTTTTTGGATATGCTATATAATAAAGAAAAGGTTGAATTTGATATTTTTTTGTCAAAAGAGGGGCAGTATGCAAACGGTAAAGCAAAATAAAATTTTAAAGTATGTCCTTTTGGGGTGTGCGGTTGTCATTGTAATTTTGTCTGTTGTGCTTGCGGTCACGGCGGTCAAAAACAAAAATTTGCGTGCGAGCGGTGACAGCGCGGCGCAAGCGTACGCCAGCCTTTCCGAAGAAAATGCAAGCATTAACGAAGCGCGCGCAAAGGAAGCGGAATCCTATCAAAAGCAAATTGATGAACAAAATGCAATGTTTTCCAGCGAAAAAGACGCCTTAAACCAAACCATTGCGGATTTGAATAAACAAATCTCCATAAAGCGCGCCTCCCAAGCGGCGGAAAAAGCAACTACACCCGCACCGTCACCTGTCCCTGCCGAGCAACAGGGGAGTACGGATTTATCGGCAAAAACGATTTATCTGACCTTTGATGACGGCCCTTCCGCCCGAACGCCCGAGGTTTTGCAAATTTTAGCAGACAACGGCGTGAAGGCGACTTTTTTTGTCAAAAACGGCGGGAAGTATAATCACTATATGCAAGATATTGTTGCGCAGGGGCATACCATTGCATTGCACACCTATACGCATAGTTATTCCGGGATTTACGCATCTGATGAAGCCTATCTCAACGATTTACAGCAAATCTCGGATTTGGTTTATAACGAAACGGGCGTGCGTACCAATATTATGCGATTTCCCGGCGGGAGCAGTAATACGGTCAGTAAAAAATACAACCAAGGTATTATGACGCGTATGACGCAAAAAGTGACCGAAATGGGGTATCTGTATTACGATTGGAATTTAAGTTCCGGCGATGCCTCGGGCGGTACTGTGCCCGCAAGCACCATCATTAACAACTGCCGAAAAGTACCGCGGAACAATACGGTGATTGTCTTAATGCACGATGCCGGCGATAAAAGAACCACGGTGGAAGCACTGCCCGAAGTGATTGCGTATTATAAAGCGGCAGGGTGTAGCTTTGCGGCGATTGATGCAAATACACCGCCCATCCACCAAAAAGTGGCAAATTAAGCGTGTGTGCCCCGCTTTTTTGTGTATATTCAATATACAAAATATATTTCTCTTGTCATTTTGCACAAAGTTCACCGAGTGAAAAACAACCGACTTTGGAATACCCACCGAAATCTTGCAAAAACCCCCATATATCGCGTTTTAACCGTTGACGAGGACAAGTTTTGTGGTATAATATGTTACTGTAAACGCAGGAAATTACTGATAGTATGATATATGGGGAGAATGACTATGTACGTTAAAGAAGTTCTTGTTCAGAATCAAGTTGGTTTACACGCTCGTCCGGCGACTTTCTTCATTCAGAAGGCCAATGAGTTCAAATCCTCCATTTGGGTGGAAAAGGACGAAAGAAGAGTCAACGCGAAGAGCCTTTTAGGTGTTCTTTCTTTGGGCATTATGGGCGACACCAAAATTCGCATCATCGCAGGCGGTCCCGATGAAGAACAGGCAGTGGACGAACTTGTGAAGCTCGTGGAGTCGGGCTTCGCTGAATAATCCCGTTTTTATAGTATGATTTTGACAGACACGCTGTTACTACGGTTTCGGTGTGTCTGCTTTTGTATCTGCGGCTTTGGGAGGTGACAGTATGTCGGAAAAACGCGCAGAGCTTCGCAAAAAGGCAATGTCCTTGCCGCTTTTGCCCGGCGTATACATTATGAAAAATGCCGAAAATGAGATTATTTATATCGGCAAAGCCAAAGCGCTGAAAAACCGTGTCAGCCAATATTTCGGCTCGCAAAACGGGCATACTGTCAAGGTGCGCAAAATGGTGGAAAATGTAGACCGGTTCGACTACATTGTCACCGACAGTGAGTTTGAAGCCTTAGTCCTTGAATGCAGTTTGATTAAACAGCATATGCCGAAATACAATATCCTGCTGAAAGACGACAAAGGGTACAGTTATATTCGTATTGCGGGTGACCGTTATAAAACGATAACTGCCGTACTGCAAAAGAATGCGGATGACGCCGAATACATCGGACCGTATACAAGCTCCTATGCCGTGAAACAAAGCGTGGACGCCGCCAATAAGATTTTTATGCTACCGCAATGCGGCAAGGTGTTTGACGGCAAAAAAACCAATGCGCGCCCGTGTCTAAACTACTATATAGGTCAATGTTGCGGGGTTTGCACGGGCAAAGTTCCGCAGTATGAATACAGCGAGGCGGTTTCGCAGGCAATTCGCTTTTTAAAAGGCGATACCAAAGCGATTTTACAGCAGTTAGAGACGGAAATGCTTGCCGCCGCCGAAAAAACCGATTTTGAGCGCGCGGCAAAGCTCAGAGACCGTATCCGTTCTATCGAGCGTATGCAGGACAAGCAAAAGGTTGTCTTTAAATCCGTTGAAGAGCAGGATGTTTTTTCGCTTGCCGAGTCGGAAAATACGGTTTGTTTGGCAGTTTTGCGCTTTGCAGATGGCAGGCTGTTTGACAGTGAACACTTTTTCTTTGAGAAAAACGATACCTCCGAGGCTATGCTTTCGCAAGCCATTCCGACCTATTATTCGATGCGGAACAATATTCCGAAGCGCGTGACGGTAGACGGCGAAATAGAGGACGCGGACGATATTGCACGCTGGCTTTCCGAAAAAAAGGGGAAAAAGGTTGTTCTGTTTTGCCCAAAACGCGGTGAGCAGTTAGAGGTTGTGCATATGTGCCGTGAAAACGCGCAGGAAAAACTCGCCTTAAAAGTCGGTTTAAGCGGCAAAACCGTGGCGGTGCTGGAAGAATTACGCGATTTGCTGGGGCTTTCCAAAACGCCGTCCTATATCGAATCTTACGATATTTCCCATACTGCGGGGCAGGACAGCGTAGCGGGTATGGTTGTTTTTAAAGACGGCAAACCCTATAAGCAGGCGTACAAGCGTTTTACAATAAAAACATTTGAAGGTAATGACGATTACCGTTCCATGGCAGAGGTGCTGACGCGCCGTTTCACAGAATACAACGCCCAAAAAGAAACGGGCGAGGGATTTGGGAAATTACCCGATTTAATCCTGTTAGACGGCGGCGTCGGGCAGGTGAATGCCGTACAACCCGTATTGGAAACATTCGGTTTACAAATTCCGTTGTTCGGTATGGTAAAAGACACCCGCCACCGCACGCGCGCCATTGCGCAAAACGGCGGGGAGATAGAAATTCGTTCCAATCGCCGTGTGTTTACGCTGATTTCCGAAATACAGGAGGAGGTGCACCGCTTCTCCGTCACATACCACAGAAGCAAGCACGCCAAACGGAATTTAACGATGTCCTTGACGGAAATTGACGGCGTTGGGAACACAACTGCCAAGGCGTTGTTAAAGCAATTTAAAACCATTTCCGCTATCAAAGCGGCAAGCGTCAGCGAGCTTTGCGCGGCGGAGGGCGTTGGGAAAAAAACAGCAGAAAGAATTTATGCGTATTATCATAAAGAGGATGAAAATAAATGAAAAAATAAATGTTGATAAATGTTGAAATTTGAACACCT
>JBJEPU010000083.1:0-13239 GCA_051881395.1 Candidatus Fimenecus sp. | reverse complement strand
CAATATCATCGGAATCCATAAAATAAAAATATTTACCGTTTGCTTGGTCAATCGCAACATTGCGTGCACTCGGCGCGCCGCCGTTTTCCTTGTGAATGACATGAATACGGCTGTCCTTCGCGGCATATTCGTCACAAATTTCGCCGCTTCTGTCTTTCGTGCCGTCATCAACGGCAAACATTTCCCAATCGGTAAAGGTTTGATTTTGTATACTCTCAATCGCGGCGCCGACATATTCCTCGACACCGTACACAGGCATAATCACACTGACGGTTACAGGTTTCAAAAACAGACACTCCTTTTTTGTTGTGTTTCCAAAACTGCCGCAAAACCTTTTTACAGCAAAAACCAAGTTATTATAGCATTATACGACCGGATTTTCAAGCCTTCGATTTTACAGCACGCTGTCACAAAGCGCAAGCGCCGCTTCCACACATTTATCCATATCATAGTACTTATACTGCGCCAATCTGCCGCCAAATAAAACCTTGGTTTCGTTTGCCGCCAAATCCGCATATTTTTGATATAACGCCGTGTTTTGCACATCGTTAATCGGATAGTACGGCTCCATCCCTGCTACCCAATCCGCAGGATATTCTTTGGTTATCACGGTTTTTTCCTGCGTGCCGAAGGCAAAATGCTTATGCTCAATCACGCGGGTATACGGTATTTCGCGCTCGGTGTAGTTCACAACGGCAACGCCCTGATAATTCTGCATATCCAAAGTTTCATTTTCAAACCGCAGGCTTCTGTACCCAAGTTCGCCGTAGCAATAGTCATAAAAAGCGTCAATCATACCGGTATACAAGCATGTATCTGCCATGGCGAGATATTTTTCTTTGTCAGAGAAAAAATCGGTATTCAGCAAAACATCACAGCCGTCAATCAGCTTTTCTATCAAAGCCGTGTACCCCTCAACCGGAATACCCTGGTAACGGTCATTAAAATAATTATTATTATAGGTATAGCGCACAGGCAGCCGTTTGATAATAAACGCAGGCAAATCCTTACAGTCGCGCCCCCATTGCTTTTCGGTATACCCTTTAATCAGCTTGGTATAGACCTCTCTGCCGACAAGGCTGATGGCCTGTTCTTCCAAATTCTGCGGCTCGCCTTTGATTTCGCCGCGCTGTGCTTCGATAATCTCTTGCGCTTGTTGCGGCGTGGAAATATTGAACATTTTGCTGAATGTGTTCATATTAAACGGTAAATTGTAAATTTCACCTTTATAATTTGCGATTGGAGAATTGATGAAATTATTGAATTCCACAAACTGATTGACATATTCCCACACGCGTTTGTTGCTTGTATGGAAAATATGCGCGCCGTATTTATGCACCAAAATATCTTCTTGCAATTCGCAGTAGATATTGCCGCCGATATGATTTCTTTTTTCAATGAACAGCACACTTTTTCTTTTTTTTTGGGCCTCATGGGCAAATACAGCGCCGAACAAACCACAGCCGACAATTAAATAATCATACTGTTTCATAGTTTTCTCCTTTGCAATTACAAATAATTTTATTTATTATAGCATTGTTTTTACAAAATGAAAAGTGCTTCGAACAAAAACATCAAATTTAATTAATTCCGTTTTTCTGCAAAAAGGAATGGATATTCCGCAAAATTTATGGTAGTATTATGTTTTGCAGGAGGTGTGTTTAAATTGAAAACCGAGGAATTGCTCAGTATGTCGTTAGATATCGGCGAAAGAATGCTGATAAGCGGTGCGGAAATCAGCCGTGTGGAAGATTCCGTACAGCGCATCTTAATGACATACGATGTGAAACGCGCCGATGTATTTACGATAACATCCAGCATTATCGCAACGGTAACCGATGCGCAGGACCAAACCTTAACCCAAACACGGCGCATACACAAATATACAACCGATTTAGACAAATTACACAGCTTGAACGCGTTATCTCGGAAAATTTGTGCCGATAAGCCTGCACTGCAATATATTCTCAGCGAAATACAACGGATTGATAACACAAAACGTTACCCGTTTTGGATTGAATGCATTGCGTTCGCGCTGATTGCCGGCTCGTTCACCTTGTTTTTCGGCGGCAATTCGTTAGATGCCGTTGCCGCCGCATTACTCGGCGCATTACTCAAAGCCGTGGTATACGCGATTGACCGTACGCAGGTAAATATGGTATTCGCCAATGTTGTGTCCTCGTTTATTTTGTGTGCGCTCACATTTCTTTGCGTTGCGTTCGGCTTCGGTCAGCATGCCGATAAAATTATTATCGGCAATATTATGTTGCTCATACCGGGCATTGCCATGACAAATTCTATTCGAGACATCATCAGCGGTGACATTATGGCAGGGATTCTTCGTTTTTGCGAAGCGGTTGTTATTGCCATCGGCATTGCCGCAGGATATATTCTTGCCGCGCTGTTGTTTGGGGGTCTGATAGAATGAGTACGATGGATATTATTACACAAATTGTAACCGCCTTTCTCGGGTCACTCGGCTTCTCCGTTTTATTCAATTTACGGCGAACCAAGCTGTTGATTGCCGCACTCGGCGGGATGCTCTCCTGGGGCTTATTTTTACTACTCGGGATTTGGTTTACAAGTGAACCGATACGGTATTTTTTCGCGGCTGCTTTTGTGACTGTCTACGCAGAAATTTTCGCACGCATCAAAAAAACGCCGACCACCTCCTACCTTGTACCGGGCTTTATCCCGATGATTCCGGGTGGCGCGCTGTACAGCACGATGAAATTCGCATTGAATACGGATTGGCAATTATTCGGGAAAGCCGCGGCGTATACCTTGCAAATTGCGCTTTGTATCACAGCGGGCATTGTGGTGGTTTCCTCCGGAATGCGCATGATTGTGGCGGCGTATCGGTACCTGCGCAACCGTTTCGGCGTAAAGAAAAAATTTTGAAAAACACTTTCTTTTTATTTTAGCTTGTACTATAATACTGCTGATATTTTTATGAATACGGGACACTGTGATGAAAAAGACTGCAAAAAAATTCAGATTATCTCCTTTGCGCACCATTATTTTGGGCTATTTTTGTATCATTCTGCTCGGTGCGTTCTTGCTTTGCCTGCCGATTTCCGCGCGCAGCGGACAATGGACCAATTTTTTTGACGCGCTGTTTACCGCCACCTCCGCGACCTGCGTGACCGGTTTGGTGGTATTTGATACATATACCTATTGGTCTGTGTTCGGTCAGTTAATCATTTTACTGATGATTCAAGTCGGCGGTATCGGCTTTATGACGCTTGCCATTTCTGCGATGACGCTGACGAAGCATAAAATCGGGTTGCGCAGTCGCTACACCTTGCAGGAATCTGTCAATGCCTCACAGGTTGGCGGTATTGTGCGTATGACCAGATTCATCTTAATCGGCACGGCTGTTTTTGAAATCAGCGGAGCAGTTTTATTGACAATACGCTTTTGTCCGCAATACGGCTTTTGGAAAGGGCTTTATTTTGCTGTCTTTCACTCTGTTTCAGCATTTTGCAATGCGGGTTTTGATTTGATGGGCGGCAACGGTGCGTTTTCCTCATTAACGCAGTATGCCGCAGACCCGTTGGTTAACTTGGTGGTTATGGCTTTAATCATCATCGGCGGCATCGGCTTTTTCGTTTGGTCGGATTTAAAAACCAACAAGTTTCGTTTTCGACGCTACAAACTGCATACAAAGGTTGTCTTGGTCACAACCGCCGCTTTGATTGTCATACCGTTTTTATTTATGCTGTTGACGGAACGCAACAATCCGAATTTTGCGGATGCACCGCTGACCTATTTGCTGTCATGTTTGTTCCAAACCGTCACAACAAGAACGGCGGGCTTTAACACCGCCGATTTAACGGCGCTTTCCGATGCCACCGTGCTGTGTATGATTTTTCTAATGATTATCGGCGGCTCGCCGAGTTCCACCGCCGGCGGCTTAAAGACGACGACGCTCGCCATGCTTGTAGCAAGTTTGGCTTCCATATTTAAAAAACGCAAAAACATCTCTTGTTTTCGCCGCAGAATCAGCGACAATGTGCTGTTGCAAATCATTTCCATTACCGCATTATATACGCTTCTGTTTTTCGGCTGTGCCATGCTGATTTGCGCGTTTGACAGCGTATCCGTAAAAGAAGCATTGTTTGAAACCGCCTCTGCAATCGGCACGGTCGGTTTGTCCCTCGGAATCACCGCAGGTCTCAGCACGGCGTCTCATTTGGTTTTAATGGCGTTAATGTTCTTCGGGCGCGTCGGCGGACTGACCATTTTACTTGCATTCCACGACCAGCAGAGCGTTACGCCGTCCAAATATCCTGTTGAAAATATTACCATCGGTTAAGGAGATTGCTTTATGAAATCGATTTTAATTATCGGTCTTGGCAGATTCGGCCGCCATATGGCGCAAAAGTTTTATGAACAGGGCAACGATGTCATGGCGGTGGATATTTTGGAAGACCGCGTAAATGTTGTTTTGCCGTATGTAACCAATGCGCAAATCGGCGATGCCACGGATGAAATGTTTTTAGACTCCCTCGGCATAGACAATTACGATTTATGCGTCGTCACCATCGGTGACAATTTCCAAAGTTCCTTGGAAACCACCGCACTGCTGAAAGATTTGGGTGCAAATTATATTTTGTCACGCGCCAGCCGCGATGTGCACGCCAAATTTTTGTTGCGCAACGGTGCAGATGAAGTCATTTACACCGAAAAAGAAACCGCCGAACGCTTAGCGGTCAAATTCGGCTCGGACAGCATTTTTAATTATATTGAATTAAACAAAGATTTCTCGATTTATGAAATCAGCGTTCCGGACAGTTGGGTTGGGAAATCCATTTTGCAAAAAAATGTCCGTTCCAAATACAATATCAGCATTTTGGCGATTAAAGTCGGCGAAACAATCCATCCCCTGCCGCACCCCGACCATGTGTTTACGGCGGATGAAATCCTGATGGTGCTCGGCCGGAATGAGGATGTGGAACGCTTAATTAAATAAGGTGCGGGGCAGCACTCCTGCCCCGTTTGTTTTTTTACGGAGTTATGTATCATGCTGATTTCCTTACATCAAATTCAAAAAAGTTTTTCCGATGAAGTGGTCTTAAAAAACATTGATTTAACGATTTCTGCAAAGGACCGAATCGGTCTTTTAGGCATAAACGGCGTCGGGAAAACCACGCTCCTGAATATCATCAGCGGCGAGTTGCCGTATGATGCGGGCGAATACAGCGTCAAGCGCAATTTGTCGATTGGCTATTTGAAGCAAAACGAAGCTTTAAACACAGAGAACACCTTACAGGAGGAAATTCAATCAGCGCTTTCGTCCGTATACGAAATGCGTGCCGATTTGGAAATTCTGTCACAGGAATTGGCATCTGTTGAGCCGAACACCGAACAGTATGCGGCGCTGACGGAAAAATACGAAATGCTGTCCGGCGCGTATACCGCCGCTGACGGATACCATGCCGATGTGCGCATTCAAATCGTTTTAAACGGCTTGGGATTCGGCGCTTTTGATTTAAACGGTAAAGTCAAGACATTAAGCGGCGGAGAAAAAATCCGATTTGCCATGGCAAAGGTGCTTTTGCAAAATCCGGAGTTGTTGATTTTAGACGAGCCGACCAATCACTTGGATTTTTCCATGCTTTCGTGGTTGGAAGAGTACTTACAGAATTATAAAGGCGCGGTCGTCGTTGTATCGCATGACCGTTTTTTCTTAGATAAAGTTGCCAATGACATCTGCGAATTGGAACGCGGCGAACTTGTGCGCTACAAGGGCGGATACTCTGCTTTTTTACAGCAAAAGGAAGAGCGCGTCCGCAGGCTTGAAAAAGAATATAAAAAACAGCAAGACGAATTGGAGGCAATGCGCGAGTATGTGCGCAGAAATTTAGCAAAATCCAGCAGTACCAACAGCGTCGGTTCGCGGGTAAAGGCGCTGGAAAAAATGGAGTTGGCCGCAAAGCCGAATCCGCGGCAAAAGACGGCAAAATTTCAGTTCTCATATGATTACGAGCCGTTTAAGTCGGTATTAACGCTGGAAAATGTCGGGGTTTTTGTCGGCAATTCGCAAACCGGCAAGCAACTGTATGACGGCGTATCGTTTACGGTAAACCAAGGGGACAAAATTGCCATTGTCGGGCAAAACGGCGTCGGAAAGACCTCTCTTTTAAAAGCAATTTTACGCAAACTCCCCTATTCGGGCAAAATCCGCATCGGCGGTAATGTTAAAATCTCCTATTTTGACCAAGAACTTGCCGATTTGAACCTGAACGACACGGTTATTGAGGCAGTTCATCGCCGTTTTCCCGGGAAAACCGATTTGGAAATTCGCAGTGCGCTCGGCAGGTTATTGATTGAGGAGGACGCCGTTTTCAAGCGCATACGCGAACTTTCCGGCGCCAACCGCGCAAAGGTTGCATTTTGTATCATTATGTTTGAGCGCAGTAATTTCCTAATTTTGGACGAACCGACCAACCATTTGGATTACACGGCAAAAGAAGCCTTAGACAGCGCTTTGCAAGAATACACGGGCACCCTATTGACCGTATCGCATGACCGCTACTTTTTAAGCCGCGTTCCCAATAAAATGCTGGAACTGTTCCCGAACGGTATCCGTGAATATACGGGCGGATATGCACAATATTGTCTTGCAAAAGAAAATGAAAGTGCGCAAAGCATTGTAAGCGAGTCGAGCGACGCAAAGGAAGTCTCCGCACAAAAACAACTCTATACGCTGAATAAAAAGAACAAGGCGGAGGAGCGAAAACGCCGCGCCCGCCTTGCCGCATTGCAAAAAGAAATTGAAGAAATATATATACAACTGAACGCATTAAAAGCAGAATGTGATTTGCCGGAAGTCGCGGAGAACTATGTGCGTCTTTCCGAACTGCTTGCACAAATTGAAGATTTGGAAGTCACCGTGGAATGTAAAGAAAACGAATGGTTGGAATTGTCGGAATAAAAACATAAACAATCTGTAAATTATTATGTAAATTTGCTGATTTTATAAAAATAGTGCTTGTAACTTTTTCGGAAATAGTATAAAATAGATATGTTTAAACGCATTGCGGATTTCCGCAGGCTGAAAATCAACAAATAAAGGATGAATTCTGAATGGAAAACAACCAAGTCGAAAAAAGCCAGGCTGAGCTTTACCGCGAAGAGCGTAAAAAGCGCATGGAAAACGCGGCGAAGAAAAACGCCAAAAAAAGTCCGCAGATGACCAAGGCGAAAAAGGTCATCGGCAAAGTCATTGCCATTGTACTTGCCGTTGTGGTTTGCCTTGCGGCTGTTTACGGAATTTTCAACTTCTTTGGCATTCCGCAAAAAGTGCTGACTGCGGCAAAAATCGGCGACGAAAGAGTCACCATTGCCAAATACAATTTCTATTATATGGATTTGTATTTAAATACATACAACCAATCCCAGTCGTATGATTCACAATACGGCTCCGGGTACGGCGCAATGTATACCGGCTATGACAGCAGTAAAACCCCGATGGAGCAGGAGTACCCCGGCACCCTGGAAGATTTTGATGGCGAAAGTGCCACTTGGGCGGATTATTTCCGTTTGCAATCCTTGGAATATCTGCAAACCTATTTGGCATATGCCAAACTTGCAAATGAAGCCGGCATCACCTTGGATGAAGATGAGCTTGCAGACATTGACGAACAAATCGAATCCATCCGTTCTTCTGCCGAATCCAACGACTACTCCTTAGACCGCTATTTAACCAAAATTTACGGCAAAGGCGTCAATGAAAAGCTGTTGCGCGAAGTGATGGAAGAAAGACAGCTTGCATACAAGTTTGCACAGCAGAAACAAGAAGATGTGGAAACCGGCATTACCGATGCGCAGATTGAAGAAGAATATACTGCAAATCCGGCTGACTATGCTACGCTTACGCTAAACGGTTTTGTTGTCTCTGCCGATACCTCTGCTATTGCGGATGACGCAACAGACGACGAAAAGGCAGCTGCGACCGAAGCCGCCATGGCGGATGCAAAAGCGAAGGCAGAAGGCTATGCGGCAAATGTTAACAGCGCAGAAACCCTTTTGGAACAAGCAAAAGCATATAATTCCACCGCAACGGAGGCTTCTGTAAAATTGGAAGATGTGACCGGCGCAAATCTTGCCTCTGCATTCAGTCAAGCTGCCAGCGATTGGGCACTTGCCGCTGAACGCGCTGTCGGCGATGTCACGGTTGTGGAAACTTCAAACGGATATGCCGTGCTGTATATGGCTGTTCTGCCGCATAAAGATATGACAAAGCCCGTGGATGTACGCCACATTTTAATTCAGTTTGACACCACCACAGACGAAGACGGGAACACCGTTGCACTGACTGATGCTGAAAAAGAAGTGTATTATCAGCAAGCGCAGGCAATCTATAACCAATTCTTAGAAAATCCGACGGAAGAGAATTTTGCAACACTTGCAAATGACAACAGCGACGATACCGGCTCAAACACCAACGGCGGTCTTTATGAAGATGTGCATGTCGGTGATATGGTAACGGCTTTCAATGACTGGTGCTTTGACCCGAACAGAAAACCCGGTGACAGCGGCATTATTGAAACAAACTACGGGTATCATGTGATGTACTACGTCGGAAACGACCACGAAGAAACCTGGAAATCGACCGTTCGTTCCTCATTGGCAAGTGATGCACTGACTGCATTTGATGACGATATTGTCAATGGCGAAACCTATAAAATCAGTGAAAGCGATTTAATGATTAAGTGGTCCGTCTCGCAGTTAGAGGATTTAATCACAACCCGTTACATTAACTATTGATACAACAATCATAAAGATACAGAAACCCGCATTGTCAAATGACAATGCGGGTTTTTTACGGCATATATTTTTGAATGTCGGACAGGTCCTGTTGTCGGTAAGCCTTTGAAAAATCATACGCATATGCTACCCCCGACGGAAACAAATCATACAACGGTTGCAACACAAAAGAACGATTTTGGATTTCCGGATGCGGTACGCGTAAAAACGAGGTATCGCTTGAAAAGTGCTCCACCAATAAAACATCCAAATCAATAATACGCGGTCCGTTTTTGAATAGGCGTACTCTGCCGAGCGCCGCTTCAATCCCAAGGCAAGCCCCCAACAAACCCGCCGGCGGGAAATCCGTGTTTATTTCAACCGCCATATTCAAAAAATCTGCCTGTTCCGTGTACCCATACGGTTTTGTTTCATAGACCGAAGATTTCTTTAAAATTTCCGTATTCGGCAGAAGCGCCAAAGCCGCCAGCGCATCTTCCAAATTTTGCAAACGGTCACCAATATTGGTGCCAAGTCCTAATACTGCTTTCATTCCTCCGCCTCCCCTGTCGCGTCTGGTAAGCGTTCTCTGTTGATTTCCACCGCAACATAGTCAAAGTCCGCTTTAATCGGCGCCTGTGGCTTTTTTACGCAAACCGTAACCGCCTGTACTGCCGCAAATTGCCCGAGTACTGCCGCCGCAACACATTCTGCCGCCTTTTCCAACAAATCGAATTTGTCCGCAAGAAATGCCGCACGCGCTGTTTTTAAAATTTTTGCGTAGCTGACCGTATCGTCCACACAATCGGTTTTACACGGCACACACAGGGAAACGGAACATGTAATATCTAAAACAAACATCTGCCCTTCTTCTTTTTCCTCGGGATTTACGCCGTGGTAAGCATACAATTTTAAGCCTTTGATGATGATTTTATCCATTCTTTTGCCCCCTAACTAACGCGTCCGTCATTTTTGCCGCCAAAACAGCCGCGCGCACATGGTGTACGCGAATAAAATCCGTACCACCGGCTATGGCAAGCGTATCAGCGGCAAGCGTTCCGTAAAGTCGGTCTTCTCCATCGGCGCCGGTTTCATTTGCCACCACGCGCTTGCAGGAAAGTGCCGTCAGCAAGGCATGGTCTTTCTGTTTTAATTTAGAAACATTGCGTATCAGCTCTAAATTGTCTGCATGGCTTTTCCCGAAGCCAATGCCCATATCAAAGCAAAGCTGTTCTGCCGATATGCCGCACGCTGCACATTTTTCCTGCATACGGTCAAAAAACGAGAGCACATCTTGCGTTACGCCGTTCGGATAGTCGGCAACGGTATCTGAATCGCTGTTGCCGCTGTGCATGACAATCCAACCTGCGCGATACCGACGAACAACATCTGCCATCTGTTCGGAAAAAACGCCGCTGACATCATTCACGATTTGCGCACCGTTTTGCAATGCATATTCCGCAACAAGCGGGTAAAATGTATCCACGGAAATCGGAATTTTCACTTGCTTTGCAATCAGCGGCAAAAACTGTTGGAGCACTTGCAATTCCTCTGTATCCGTCAGCGGTGTGTGCCCCGGTCGCGTTGACTGTGCGCCGATATCCAACAAATCCGCGCCGTCTTTTTCCATTTCCAACGCATGTTCCAACGCGATTTGCGGAGAATTCCATTTTCCGCCGTCAAAAAAAGAGTCCGGCGTCACATTCAAAATCCCCATAATATAGGTACGGGTATTGAGTGGAAACGAAAAACCGTTTCCCTGAAAACAGTACATTTTAATCCCCCCGTAACAGTGACATAGCCTCCGCGCGCGTGCGCGCGTCCTTTCGCATAATCCCGCGCAAAGCCGAGGTCTGCGTTTTTGCCCCTGCCGCGCGTGCGCCGCGCATCGTCATACAAAGATGTTCTGCCTCAATGACCACGGCAATCCCTTTCGGAGACAAATTTTCCTCTAAAAAATCAGCAATTTGCGAGGTCAACCGTTCTTGTAACTGCGGTTTCTTTGAAAAACTGTCTACAATTCTCGCAAGCTTGGAAAGCCCGATAACCTTGCCGTCGGACGGAATATAGGCAATATGCGCCTTTCCGACAAACGGCAATAAATGATGCTCACACATAGAATACATCGGAATATCGCGCACAACCACCATTTCATCATTGTTCGATTCATTAAATACTTTCAAATGCCGTTTTGGGTCGTCCTCCAGTCCAGAAAAAATTTCAGCATACATATTCGCCACACGCTTCGGCGTTTCCTGCAAGCCTTCACGGTCGGGGTCTTCCCCGATTGCCGATAAAATCTCTCGGACGGCATTTTCAATCCGTTGCTTATCCATAAACCTTTACTCCTTATCTCATACAAATGCAAACTGTATTGTCAGCATTTGCGCATCTTGCACATACATAATATCAGAATACTTTTTCAAAAAACTGCGGTCAGCCTTTTGCGCCAAAGTATAAATTTCGCCGTTGTCAATTAAATCGGCAAATGCTTCCGCGTAGATTTCGCTATTTGCAAAACGGATTTCAAATGTTTTTTCACCGTTTTGCATGGCCTTTTTCATAGTGTCCTCTATACGCGCGCGGGCGGCGGTATTGTATTCCGCAAACAACAAATGCTCGTACACAAAGTAATTATATTGTTCATAAATACATTGATTGTCTGACGGCGACATATCGAGGTGATTGCCTTGCACATCCGCGTCCGACACATTAAAATACGAATGGCTGTATCGGTCAATGGCAACGGAATCCAGATCGTCCCATGTGGCATCCACATAATAATGCTGCCCTTCTAAAATCACCAGATTCCACATATGCCCCTCGGATTCCCCTGTGGCATTGATGCCTGTTCCGGTTACCAAGTAATTTTGAATACCGACACGATTCAACAAAAGCTGGAACGCCCTTGCGTACCCTTCGCAAACCGCCCTACCGCCGACTAACGCATCAAACGCTGTATACCCCGAAGTGTTTTCCGTTTCATAGGCCAAGCGTGCACAAACTGCATCATGCAAATACAACTCGATTGCATACACATCGGCATTTGACGGAACACCGTTTAAAACTTCCTGCACCGCTGTTTCCAACGCCGCGGCATTTGCGTTGCAGGTTTCGATGTCGCAAGTATATTGCGGTACAAAGAAGGCTTTTGCACCGCGTTTTACAATTTGGCTTTCATTTTGCATACACAGCAAGTCCGGATTATCATAGGACAACGCCTGAAACATTTTTTGAAATTCTTCTTCCGAAAGCACCGGAATTTCAATTTCTTCCGGATGATTCCGAATCTGTGCCAAAATGCGGTTGTAGGCAATCTTCCCGTCCGCAGATAACGACGAATAATAATACTGCACCCGGTCTCGGGGTTCAAAGGTCAACTCCTCCTCCGCCTGTGAAAAATCCGTCGGAATCCACATTTGGAAATCCACACACTTCACAAGAATGAAAAGCCATATCAGTATTACCGTAATCAAAAGTATACAGACTTTTTTCATACCGTCTCCTTATTGCACACTTTGCAACGGCTCAACCGTCACGGAATCGCGCAAAGCGATAAATACATTGACAAGACCGTTTGTATCCGTTAAATCCACAATCGAAAAGTCCGTGTCGGAAAGATTAAACAATGTGTTGAATTGTTTTTCGCGGTTGTTTGTGCTCATAGACTGCAAGGTGCCTTCCACCAAAGCGGCAGTTGCCTGATTTTTGCCGTTTACGTCAGCATAGCGCAAATATTTGGTGAACAAATCCCCTGTAAGCGTTTGCGCACCGGCATCTAAATACAAACTGAAATCCTCGGCGCGGTAGGCAATCGGTTCGGAAATTTCCATAGAAATATCCCCCACTGCCGAAATCGCCTTTTTTAAATTACTTTCCGTCAACTTAATATATCGGTCCATTTGTATTCCATATGCAGACGAAACCGCATTTTTTAAGCCTGCCATACCGTTTTTTTCAAATATCGTTTGAAAATCCGCTTCCAAAGTCGGCGCGGCGACAGTATTCGTATCCAAGGCACACACAGACAGCACATGCTTTTCGGCATCGGTGCGCAAAATCGCCAGCAAAGTGAGCTGATTATCGGTATCACAGCAAAGCAACAGCACAGCGGAATCCCGCACCGCCACGGGAAGAACAGATTCGGTGGTTGTTTCGGCGGTTGTGTCCACATCGTCAGGCGATTGTAACAGATTTTGCAAATCAAAATTTAATGATTTCATAAAAATTAAGGTTGACACACTGCCGAACACCAAAACAAAAGCGACAAACGCGACGATAAACGCACGAAAGCGCTTTGTTTTTTCCTGTTTTTCGCTTGTAAAGCGAAGTTCTTTTTTCTTGCGCATCCCGTCAACTCCCGTCGCGTGTAATGAAAGCAAGAATAGTATAGCATATTCCGAACGGATTTAAAAGTAAAATCCGCAAATAAATCATAACCACCAGTAAACTGGTGGTATGCACCGCCCCTATAAGGGGCGAATA
>JBJEPU010000082.1:0-2416 GCA_051881395.1 Candidatus Fimenecus sp. | reverse complement strand
TCTTTGCGGTATAATAGTATCAAGGCCACAATGTGATAAACGGAGGCGGATTTTTTGAAAGAGAAGAACAACCGAAAATATGCCATATACTCGCGCAAATCCAAGTTTACGGGCAAGGGCGAAAGCATTGAAAATCAAGTGGAACTCTGCCGCCAATACATACAACTCCATGAGCCGAATGTGTCGGAACAGGATATTCTCATCTTTGAGGACGAGGGCTTTTCAGGCGGGAACACAAACCGCCCGCAATTTCAAAAAATGATGAAAGCCGTGCGCCAAAATCAAATTAAAGCCGTTGTCTGCTACAAATTAGACCGAATCAGCCGTAATGTCGGCGACTTTGCAAAACTGAAAGATGAATTTGATGATTACGGCGTCAGTTTTATTTCGATTCGGGATAATTTTGACACAACAACGCCGAGCGGTCGCGCTATGATGATGATGGTCTCTGTTTTTGCGCAATTAGAGCGTGAAAATACAGCCGAGCGTATTCGGGATAATATGCACGAGCTCGCCAAAAGCGGCCGATGGCTCGGGGGCATTACGCCGACAGGGTATAAGAGCGCCCAAACGGTTGGCAGTGTTACCGTGGACGGCAAGGAGCGCAAGGCGTATAAATTGGAAATCGTAAAATCCGAAGCAGAAACGGTGAAACTGATTTTCAGTAAATTTTTGGAAACCAACTCATTGACGCAGACGGATACCTATTGCTTGCAAAATCAGATTACAAGCAAAAACGGCAAGGCGTATACCCGTTTTTCTTTGCGCTCGATTTTGCAAAATCCGGTGTATATGATAGCCGATCAGGACGCATATCGCTATTTTCAAGACTTGGGTGTCGAAATTTATGCAAGTGAAGCCGATTTTGACGGGAAACACGGCATTATGGCATACAATAAAACCATTCAAAAAAGCGGGAAAACCAATAAAGCGCGCGATTTTGACGAGTGGATTGTGGCGGTCGGGAAGCACAAGGGGCTTATCAGCGGCAAAGATTGGGTGAAAGCGCAGAAAATGCTGGAACAAAATCGCTCGAAATCGTATCACAAACCGAAAAGCAATGTTGCACTGCTGTCGGGCTTGCTGTATTGCGGGAATTGCGGCAGTTTTATGCGCCCGAAACTGACCAAAAGAGAAAATGCCGCCGGGGAGAAAATCTATACCTATCTCTGCGAAGGGAAAGAGCGCAGCCGCGGGAAACGCTGTCAAAGCAAAAATGTGAACGGCAATGTGTTGGACAAGATGATTTGCGAACAGATAAAAATGCTTGCCGAGGATGATTCCGAATTTATGCGCGGACTCAAATCCTTAAAACAAAAAATAGAAGGCAGCCGTGAGGATTACAACTGCCAACTCGATGCTTTCAAGAAAGAACTGCGCGAAAATCAAGAAAAAATCGACGATTTGGTTTCCTCGCTTGCCAAAACAAAGGATACACCGGCATTTGCGTATATCACCGCGCAAATCAATTCGTTGCATGAGAAAACCGTAAAATTACAAGAACGCATCGGCGATTTGGAAAGCCTGCTCAATAACCAGTACTATGCAGACGATGCGGCGCAGGGCATTCAAGAATTGATAAAATCCTTCGCCGCGTCATTTGACACGATGTCCGTGGAGCAAAAACGAATGGCTTTACGCTCGTTTATTCGGAAAATTGTATGGGACGGGGAAAATGTCCATGTTTTCTTGTTCGGTGATACGCAATCCGAAATTGACTTTGACAGCCTGTGCCGAGAAACCTACAAAACCAACGAAAATGAACAGGGGAGTGGCGATGTAGAGCCACAGCGAGAGGATAGAAAATGAAATCTTAATGTATTTTCGCAATCAAAAGAAAACCGCGCAGGATGTGTCCATGAACGAGCCGATAGATACCGACAGCGAGGGAAACCCGCTGACGCTATCGGACATCATTTACACAGAAGACACCATAGCGGACGATTTGGACACAAAAATTAAAATTGAACGCTTGCGAAAATATATTCACGAAATGCCCGCCACGCGGGAAAAGCAAATCATTGTGCGGCGGTACGGCTTGGACGGCAATTTTCCCGAAACCCAGCGCGAAATCGCCGAAAGATTACACATTTCCCGTTCTTATGTTTCGCGGATTGAAAAACGGGTGTTGCAGGAATTGCGGAAGAAGTTTGCGGAATAATAGCATAGCATAAAGTAAAAGGGCTGTTTATACAGCCCTTGTCGTTTGTTATACAGTGTCTGTGCTGAGCGCCCCTTGTGTTTGTTGAGAAGCTTTGTAGATTTGTTGAAATCTTATTCAGTTCATAGTATAATAACTAAAAGCGCACAGGGGATGGTTCCTTGTGTTCCGATTTTTACTTGATTTTTAATAGCACAGAGAACCGTCCCCTGTGTTTACTGTGTTTAGTAATATACAAATTATTTTATGAGTGCA
>JBJEPU010000081.1:0-13282 GCA_051881395.1 Candidatus Fimenecus sp. | reverse complement strand
AACGGTGAAAAAGTGAAAATACGCCGTAATATCAAATTTTCGGCATATTGTGTTCAACTCCCCTCACCTTAAACGCAACACACACGCAAAAATGCGCCCCGCGAACACACGCGGGGCGCAAAATTTATTGGTTGTTTATGAAAATTTCACCGTTCAGCCGTCTGCTTCGGGCTCTAAAACGGAGTAGCCGCCGTCACTGCGTTTATACACCACATTCACTGCGTCCGTTTCGGCGTTGCGGAACAAATAAAACGCGTGCCCGAGCATATTCATTTGCAAAATCGCCTCGTCCACGGTTTCGGGCTTTAAGGCGACGGACTTTGTACGAATGACCTCGTATTCCTCCTCGGGCTCCTCAACCGCTTCTGCGCCGTTGAACACCTCGTCAAACGAAACCTCGCGCAGTCTGCGTTCCAATTTGGTTTTATTTTTACGGATTTGGCGAATCAGCGAATCGACGCAAGCATCCAATGCGTCCTCCAAATCTTGGGAGCGCTCCTGCGCGCGGAATATAAAGCCGCCCTTTTGGAGCGTAATTTCAACAATTTTGATGTTTTTCTCCACGGTGGCGGTGATTTTCGCCGTCGCGTCGGGGCCGAAGAATTTTTCGACCTTTTGCAGTTTTTTCTCGGCATGTGCCTTGAAGGACTCTCTGGGTGTGCATTTTCTGCCGATGATGGTAATGTTCATTCTGACATCCCCTTTGTATATATTCAAAAGCGTTGCCGCTTTTGTTTTCTACATCATCAGTATAGCACACTTTGTTTAAAAAATAAAGACTGTTTTTGAAATTTTTGTTAAGTTTGTATAATTTTGTCGCGTTTTAAAGAGATTTGGAGAAATGATACGGCACGCGGCGGGGATAAGTCGCCCGTAAATTTTACGGCACTTTTGCGGACAGGCGAGGACGCCTGTTCCCTACGCGCACGCAATACATTTCGGGCGTAGGGGCGATGCACGAATCGCCCGATTTTCATTCTGCGCCGTCAGGCGAAGAATCTCGTTTCGCATATTTTTTGATTTGTGCTGTTTGAGATCCTTCGCTTCGCTCAGGATGACAATAGCAGATTACAGCGTCATTTCTGCGTGGCGGGTGACATGGCAACCGATATTGACCGCGGCGGGCAACCCCGCGATATGCGTGGGGGCAACCTCAATATTCACCGCCAACGCCGTGGTTTTGCCGCCGAAGCCCTGCGGCCCGATGCCGAGCGCATTGATGCGTTCTAAAAGCCGCGCTTCCATTTCGGCATAAAACGGATTTTCGTTGCGCACGGACACGGGGCGGCACAGCGCTTTTTTGGCCAGATAAGCGCAATACTCAAAATCGCCGCCGAACCCGACGCCGAGCACCATCGGCGGGCAAGGGTTCCCGCCTGCGTCGCGGACAACCTGCACCACAAAGTCCTCCAAATCCGCCGCTTTGGCAGACGGGGTAAACATTTTCATTTGGCTCATATTTTCACTGCCGAAGCCTTTGGGCGCGGCAAGAATATGGATTTTATCGCCCTGGACGATGCGTGTATGTATGACGGCGGGGGTGTTGTCCTCGGTGTTGACGCGGTCAAGCGGGTCGCGCACCACGGATTTGCGCAAAAATCCCTCTGTGTAGCCTTCTGCCACACCGCGGTTGACCGCCGCCTCAAAATCACCGCCGACGATATGCACCTCCTGCCCGATTTCAAAAAACAGCACCGCCATACCGGTATCCTGACAAATCGGAATGTCCAAGTCCTTTGCCGCCTCTAAATTCTCTAAAAGCGAGCCCATAATTTGTTTGGGGAGCGCCTCGCACTCTGCTTTTTCGCCGCAGGCAATGCACCCGCGCAAATCGTCGGGCAAAATTTTGTTGGCGCGCACCAAAAGGGACGCCACAGCCGTTTCAATTTCCTGTACGTTGATTTCTCTCATCGGTTTTGTTCCTTTACAAAAACAGGCAGACGAGCATTCGTCTGCCTGCGTATTTTTTTACTTGCGGCGCGAATACGAACCGCGTTTGCCGCCGTCATTCGCACGCTTTAAATCCGAAATTTTTTCGTCGCTGACTTGCTTGAAGCGTGCCATCATATCCTCAAAGGACTGCGGCTCGTTGCTTTTCGGCTCAGCGCCTTTCCAAACATTCGGTGCACCGCTTCGTCTGCCGTTTTGGCGTTCCCTGCGCGGGCGCTCCGCCGCCCCCTGTGCGGGCGGGTCCATAGTCTTTTTAATGGACAAGCTGACCTTTCCCTCCGGCGTTACATCTAAAACCTTGACCTTAACGGTCTGCCCCTCTTTGAGAAAATCGTGAATGTCGCTGACGAAGCTCGTAGAAACCTCAGAGATATGTACCATACCGGTTACATTGTCCGGTAAGGTGACAAACGCCCCGAAATTTGTCAGCCCCGTTACTTTGCCTTCGAGAATTGCCCCAACTTCGACCATAAAAAAGAATTGTCCTCCCGGTGAGCCGCCGAATAAAACTCAGTTGCTCGGTGTAATATCGTAGTATACCTTTTCGTCAGGCATAACATACCCTAATTTTTCACGTGCGACGCGCTCGATATATTCCTGTTCGTCGCCGCCGTCCACAACTGCCTGCAACCGTTCGTTTTCTGCCTGTTGCGCAACAATCTGTGCCTGAATTTGCTCTGCTTCTTTTTCTTTTTCGCGAATTTCCAACTGTGCACTGATGAAACTAATCACAAAATACCCTGCTGCAAGCAACAGAGCCAAAGTCAAAATGAAGCTATGTTTTTGGGGTTTTCTTTTTTTTGCTTTCATTTTCCTTACCGTTTCTTTCATCGTTGCGGGAACTTCCCCCGTCGGAAGATACTTTAACAGGTTGATTATACAACATCTCTTTCACACTTTTCAAGTGGAATTTTGATTTTTTTACTGAAAATTTCGATTTTTTCTGTGCTTTTTGAACATTTTTTGCAAATTTTCCCCTGCATTTCTTCATAAAGCGTAAAATCGGCGCGGAAATTTTTCGGTATACCGCCGAAAAAAAACGGCGAATGGCTCGCGCGGCGCGTTCCAGCCGCCCCGAAAAAAAGGTGCCGAAGGTATACGCATACAGCAAAAAGCCCAGCAGAATACCCAACAGAACATAGCCACGGATTTGCCCGTTGAGGGTGGTGAGTACAAATAAAAACACCAAAAAGCCCGCCGTGACGGAGAACAGCAAATCCGAAACGCGGTAGGCACGGTCGGTTTTTTGGAACAGCAGCCGCAAAATACGAAACCCGTCGTACACCGCACCCAAAAAGAACCCGAAGCCGACCGCCGACAGAAAAATACGGATTTGCGCCCCCGAGGAAAACAAATAGGTCATCAGCGGAACACCCTGCCCCAAAACGAGCCCTGTTGCAGCTTTTGCGCGCGGTCGGTATAGGTCAGCGCCGTAATGTCGCCCTCCAAAGCCAGCTCCCCCATTTCTAAGCTCAGGCGATTGATATGCAAGTCCTCCCCTTTGACGGTCAATTCCCCCATTTGTGTAAACACAATCACGGTCTGCTCGTCAAAGCTGTCCACATCACAGACCCCCGAAACCGTCAGGCGGCGTCGGTCCTCTAAAATTACATTGTGCGGCACGGGCATTTGGTTTATGCTGTTTTGTTCATTCATCGCCATAAAAAGAACCTCCCTTATGCAAATTCTATGCACATCGGGAGGCGGTTATGTTTGATTTACTTTGCTTCCTGCAAAAGGCTCGCCAACAAAACGGGGCGGCGCGTGGTGATGTTATCGGGGGAAAGGGTCAAGAGATTGCGCATGACCAATTTGTTGTCCGCCGTCCAAAAGGAGACCTTTAAGCCCTCGGTGTGAAACACCTCGCAAAGCGTTTTGCTTGCGTTTTTATAGTTGCAGTTTAAGCCGATTGCACCGCTTCGCTTGACCTCCTCGGCAATGCTTTGCAAATACACTTCGTCCTCTAAGCACATTTTGTTTAAGTCGGCGTTTAAGTAATAGGGGATTTCGGGGGCGTCGATTTTCACGGTTTGGGTTTGGTCTGCACCCACACCCGTAAAGAAACAGCGTTCAGTCAACCCGTACTGCTGTACCAAATCGGCAATTTCGGGAATGTTGGTAAACGCTTTCAAATCCAAATTCACTTGGATACTGTCAGAACGGTCGGCAATCAGCGCCAGCGCTTCTTCCAGCAAAACGCCTTCGTCCGCACCCGCCGCTTCGGCGTGCAATAACACGGGCGTGCCGTCGTTGCGCACAGAGACATCGACTTCCAGCACCGGCACTTGCAGGGCAATCGCCTTTTCAATGAATTCCAGCGAATTCTCCGCTGTATCCTCCGCCCCACTGTGGGCGGTATAGGTAAAGTCTGCGGGCAATTCAATTTTCCCGTTGACAATGCGGTTTAATTCCACGCCCGCGCGCGCCACAAGCAACGCACCTGCCGCACCCGCGGCAACAGCAATCCATTTTGTAATGGCTTTCATACCGTATTTCTCCTTATTCCATCTCTTTGAGCCAAACGCCGTCCGCTTTGATTTTTTCAATGCGGTCGCCGGTGACATAATACACATCTTTTGCAATGTCCATCATCGCGCGGTCGTTCATGGAGTCCGTGTAAAACTCGTCAATTTCTTTGTCACCGTACTGCTCGCGGTAAGCGGCGATTTTTGCCTCACGGTAGCATACGCGCCCGATTTCGCCGGTTTTCAAATCCACTTCTGTGCCGATAAAATGTTTTATACCGATGCGGCGGCAAATTTCGCTGAGCATCACCTCGGGGCAGGCGGAAACAATCACATCGTCCTCGCGCTGAATTTTCGGGTAAAAGCTTTTGATTTTCTTTTCGTGCTCGTCCCAAAATTCCACAATCGTCTGTTCAATATCGGAAACCTGCGCACAGCATTCCTTTAAAATATAGCCGTAATCCTTTTTGACATCGTCCAATTTCACTTTGCCCAATTTGTAAAGCACAAAGCCCTCGCCGAATTTCGGCACATATTTTGCAACAATCTTCGGCTCTTTTTTGAGATAATACATAAAAATATCAAAGCCGCTTTCGCCGTCATAAATGGTGTTGTCAAAATCAAATACGCGCATGATAAAGACCCCTTGCCGTTTAAAATCTTACCTATATGTAATAGTAGCATTGCATATTTTATTCGTCAAGAAAAAAATCCGACGGCTGTAACACGCCTTTTTCGGTGATAAATGCGGTAATCAAACTGTGGTCGGTCACATCAAACGCAGGATTGAGCGTTTTTGCATTTTGGGGGATTTTGGGCGTTTCATACCAAAGGGAACGCAGTTCTTCGCCGTCGCGCTGTTCAATCGGGATTTCGGCACCCGTGGGGGTATTTTTGTCAATCGTCGAAAACGGCGCGCAAACATAAAACGGAATCCCGTAATACTTTGCCAAAATCGCTACACCCGATGTGCCGATTTTGTTGGCGGTGTCGCCGTTTCTCGCCACGCGGTCACAGCCGACCAGCACCGCCTGCACCAAACCTTGTTGCATCGCATAAGACGCCATATTGTCGCAAAGCACGGTGACATCTATGCCTGCTTCGCACAATTCGTACGCCGTCAGCCGCGCGCCCTGTAAAAGCGGGCGGGTTTCGTCGGCATAGACTTTGATAGTATGCCCCTGTTCCTTTGCGATATACACGGGCGCGAGCGCCGTACCGTATTTGACCGTGGCAAGCCGCCCTGCGTTGCAGTGCGTTAAAACCGCGTCGCAGTTTTGTAACAGTATCGCACCGTATTCCCCGATTTTGCGGCAGACAGCAATATCCGCCGCGTGCAATTCCAACGCCCGTGCCGTGAGCGCGGCTTTTTGCACAGCAATCGGCGCTTGTGCGTGTAATTCCTGTGTTTTGCGCATTTCGTTTACCGCCCACGATAAATTCACCGCCGTGGGGCGCGCGGTTTCGAGTATTGCGGCATTTTTTTGGAATTCCGCTTGGAATTCGGCAATCGTTTTCGCCGTACTTTCGTTAGAAAGCACCGCAAGACCCACCGCCGCCGCAACGCCAATGGCAGGCGCACCGCGCACGCGTAAGTTATAAATTGCCTCCACCATATCCTCTAAACGAGAAAGCGAAAGCACAACGGCTTTATTCGGCAATTCGGTTTGGTCTAACAGCAAAAGACGATTGTGTTCGGTGTCGAAATGCACCGTTTCGCCGTGTAAATCCTGCATATTGCTTCTCCGATTTTATAAAGGGAATATACTTTACAGTTTTCTGATGATTTGACAAATCAGCGTTTGCATTTGGGCGCCCTTTTTGCGCCCCGCTTCCAAAACCTCTTCCTCGGTCAGCGGTTGTTTCAAGATGCCCGCCGCCATATTGGAGATTAAGGAAAACGCCAACACGCGCATACCACAATGGTTGGCGGCTATGACCTCAGGCACGGTGGACATCCCGACCGCGTCTGCGCCGAGGGTACGAAATGCGCGGATTTCGGCGGGCGTTTCATAACTCGGTCCTGAGCACGCAAGGTAAACGCCTTCACAGATATTGATGCCCGTCTCTTTGGCGCACTGTTCGGCAAGTGCGCGCAATTCGGGATTGTAAGCAAAACTCATATCGGGGAAACGGCAACCGAACGCGTCATCATTTTTGCCGACCAACGGATTTTTTCCCATAAAGTTGATATGGTCCTCGATAAGCATTATATCGCCGACGGAAAACGCGGTATTCACCCCGCCCGCGGCGTTCGTCAAAATCAGTGTTTCTACGCCGAGGCAACGAAGCGTGCGAATGGGCAGTAAAATGTCTGTCATTTCATGCCCCTCATAAAAATGGAGCCGCCCTTGCATACAAATGACATCTTTGCCCGCAAGCGTGCCCGCAATAAACCGCCCTTTGTGCCCGGGCGCGGTGGAAACGGGAAAACCGTCGAGGTCTTTATAGTCCACAAACACGGGGTTTTCGATTTTTTCACCCAAATCCCCGAGCCCCGAGCCCAAAATAATGCCGATTTTCGGCTGTACGGCGATTTGGGCTTTCAGTTGTTCTGCATATTGCGCGGCAGTTTTACGCATTGGCTTTGACCTCCTGTTGAATACGGCGGGTACGCTGTTCCACCTCAAATTTGATTTTTTCAATATCCAAGGTCATATATTCGCCATCGCGGTAGAGCACTTTGCCGTCAACCATGGTTAAAACTACATCTTCACCGCTTGCGGCGTAGACCAGATTGTTCACGGTATCGTTGTGCGGACACATATGCACGGTGTCCAAATCCACCGCAATCAAATCCGCCTTGTTGCCAACCGCAACGACGCCGCTGTCGTCGCGCCCTTGCGAACGCCAGCCGTTGACGGTGGCAATTTTCAAGACATCGCGCTCTGACACAATATCGGGCTGACGGCGAATCCCTTTCGGCAACAGCGCACAAAGGTACATTTCTTTGAACATATCGAGGTTGTTGTTTGACGCGACCGAGTCCGTACCGAGCGCAACATTGACGCCTTTTTGCAGCAGCGCATACACATCGCACACGCCGCTTCCGAGTTTTAGGTTGCTTGCGGGATTGGTCGCAACGGTCACGCCCTTTTCTTTGAAAATTTCGCAGTCTTGCTCGGTCACCCACACGCAGTGCGCCGCCGTACAAGGTACATCGAACACGCCGCAAGCGGCGAACAGTTCGGCAGGAGTCAACCCGCCGTGGCGCTGTTTACATTCCTCGTGCTCTTTTTCGGTTTCGGACAGGTGGATATGCGCGCGAAGCCCATGCGCCTTGACGCTTTCGCCGAATTGCTCAATAACCGTGTGGCGGTTGGTATATTCCGCATGCAGACTCATATCCATTTTTATCCGCCCGTCACAGGCGTTGTGGTAAGTTTTAATGAGATTTTCGCTTTCCTGAAAACTTGGAATTTCGGAAATGTCACAGTCCGTAAAGCTCGTAATCGCCCGACCGAAATTGCATTTGATGCCGCTGTCCGCAACGGCGCGTAAGACATTTTCGGAAAAGAAATACATATCGGTAAATGACGCCGTGCCCGTTCTAATCATTTCGGCAATGGCAAGCGCGGTGCTGTAATAGGCGTCCTCGTCTTGTATTTTGTCCTCAAACGGGAACACGCGTTCTTCAAGCCACCGCTGTAACGGCAAATTTTCGGCATAGCCGCGCAACAGCGTCATTGCCGCGTGGGAATGCGCGTTGACAAGCGCGGGCATCAACAGGCGATTTTTCCCGTCATACACTTCCCCGAAATCCTCGGCGGGCGCGCGGTCGCCGATAAAGGCAATTTTGTCGCCCCGCACGCCGACGAATTTGTGCGGCTCGATTTGAAAATCTGCGTTTAAAACGGTAATATCTGCAAAAAGCATCGTGTTATTCCTCCGTTACAACGGTTACGCAGACGAGTTCGGGGCGGTTAAACACCCGCACGGGAAACAGGCTGTTCCCTAAGCCTCGGCTGATATACATAACCGTGTTTTGTTCGGTAAATTCCCCCGCATCGTACTGCGGAAAAAGGCCTTGGTCGGGCGCGGCAAGCCCGCCGACAAACGGCAAGTGCACCTGCCCGCCGTGGGTGTGCCCCGAAAAGACGAAATCCACCTCTGCCGCCGCGTAATTTGCAAGTTCCTGCGGCTCGTGCGCCAACAGGATTTGCAAGGTGTTTTCGGGCAAGTCAGTACAAAGTGTTTGGAGTGTACTGTCTGCCAAATGCGCGTCATCCAAGCCCAAAAGCACAATTTCGCACCCGCGTACGGAAACGGTTTGCGTTTCGTCGTTTAAAAGTTGCACACCGCTTTGACGAAGTCCCGCATAGAATGCGGTTTTGCGGTCAATCGGCAAGCGGTTTTCGTGGTTGCCCGAAACAAAATACACGGGCGCAATTTCCGTTGCCGCCGCCGCGAAATCCAACGCGATTTCTATATCCGTGCGGCGGCTGTCCACCGTGTCACCCGTCAGCAAAATCAAATCGGGATTTTGCTCGCGGATGCGCGACAGTAATTTTTCATTTTGCTTGCCAAAGGCTTTGTTGTGCAAATCCGACACCTGCACAATTCGAAGCCCGCCTGCGGGCGTTGCCTTCTTTGTTTTCGCCGTGTATTGCGTTACGGTGAAATCATTGTTTTGCCACAGAACAAATGCAATCAGCAAAACAAGCGCAAGGCTGAGCAGTATCGCGTCGCGTTTGCGCCATTTTTGCGGTCTTTTCTGTTTCATATCTCTATAATTTCGGGGCGGAAAACGCTCCCGCCCCGCCAAAATTACACGGTTTCAAATTCAACCGTTTCAATCACAACATCTTGAAGCGGCTTGTTTTGGAAAAAGTCCACCTTCACCGCGGCAATATTGTCCACAACCTCTAAACCTTCCACAACCTGCCCGAACACGGTGTGCTTATAGTCAAGCCACGGTGTGCCGCCCAAGGTCTCATACGCGCGCACGCACTCGTTCGGGAATAACTCTTCGGGTGCGGTTTCGAGCTGGTCAATCATATCGTCGGACACATTTTTCGCCTGCACAATGAAAAACTGACTGCCGTTGGTGTTGGGCCCTGCGTTCGCCATGGAAACCGCGCCGCGCAAATTGTGGAGCTCCGGCGTGAATTCGTCCTCGAAGCTGTCGCCCCAAATGCTTTCGCCGCCCATCCCCGAGCCTGTCGGGTCGCCGCCCTGAATCATAAAATCATTGATGACGCGGTGAAAAATCAATCCGTTGTAATAGCCGTTTTCGGCGTGGGTTTTGAAATTCTCTACCGCCTTGGGCGCCAATTCGGGGAACAGGCGAATTTTAATGTCTCCCATATTGGTTTTGAGTACGGCGAGGGTTTCGCCCGCCTTCTGTGTTTCAGTTTGCAGCATGATTTTGTTCTCCTTTTTCTTGTAAAGTGGTCATAATTTGATTTCTGCCGTTCTCTTTTGCCGCATACAAAAGCGTATCGGCTTTTTCTATGTATTCGTCCATATGGCTTTTGGGCGTCGGAATTGCGGAATGAATGCCGACGGACAGCGTAATCGTCTGCTTGCAATTCGGAATTTGCAAATTGGAAATCGCTTTGACCACGCGGTTCATCACCAAAAACGCATCGGAACGGCTTTTGTCCTCAAAGACAACAATCAGCTCATCTCCACCGAGGCGGTACGCGTGTACGCCGTCCGTTTCCGCCGCGCAAAGCACCCCACCGACCGCCCGCAGGCACGCGTCGCCCACGGTGTGGCCGAAGGAATCGTTAATCGTTTTAAAATTGTCAATATCCGCAATCGCCACCGTCACAAAACAGCCTTTTTCGGCGGCGCGGGTAAGCGTTTCGGCACTTTCGCGCACAAAACTGCGGCGACTGCGCAACCCCGTCAACTCATCGGTATTGGTGAGCGTTTGCAACTGCTGATTTTGGGCTTCGATTTGCACACGGTTTTCCTGCAATTTTGCATTCAGACAATTCAACTGCTCACTTTTTTGTATGACGGTGTATTCCTTTAAAAATACCTTGTATTTGGAGCGATACCGCGCAATGCCGATAATCACGGACAAAACTGCGACCGTGAGCAATCGGAACAACACCAGCGGCTGTAAAAAGACCTGCAAATCCAAATAATAAACGGTAATGAAAAACGCCGCCATTGTCGCCGCTACATTAAAAACGGTTACAGCCGGTCGGTAATACAGCGTGCCGCTCGCAATAAACAGCGCCACAATCAAAGAAAAACCGACGATGCCGTTTTCCAAATCCAACACGGTAAACGCCGCACTGCACAGCATATACAGCAACATATACCCGTCGCACATCGCGTTAATCAGGCGATACTGTTGCGCCGCACGGCGGCGAAGCGCAAGCCCGATGATTAAGAACAACGCCGTAAGCACAAACATCACGCCGTACAGGGAAATGAAAATCCAGGTACTGCGCGGCACATTGCCGGCGTCCTTTTGAATGGCGGAGGCGGCAAACAGACAGCGTGCCCCGTCTACAAGCAAAGACACCCACAGCCAAAACCGCATGGCTTTCATACGGTTTCGGACGGCAACATCGACCGTAAACTCGCGTTTGCGCCGGGCTTCCTCTGCCTTGCATTCGGCAAGAATGGCTTTTTCTTCGTCCGTATCAAAAAAGGACGAAATTTTTTCAAAAATCCGCATAACATTGACCCCTTTTATACAAACCCGCACCGTATGCACATACAGTATAGCAAAATTTCAACCGTTCGTAAACCGTCCGCCGAAAAATTGTGCCTATAACTGCTCGACTTTTTTCGCGCCACTGCCGCAAAATGGAACGGTCTCTGCCGAGGATTTGGATTCCGCCTTACACATTCCAACTGTTCAAATAGGTTTTCTGCTCGGGCGACAAGGTATCCACCTTTACGCCCCACGACGCCAATTTTCTGCGCGCAACCTCGCGGTCGATTTCCTCCGGCACAAAATGCACGCCTTTTTGGAGGCCTTGATGCTGTGCAATATACCGCGCGCAAAGCGCCTGAATGGCAAAACTCATATCCATAATCTCGGCGGGGTGGCCGTCGCCCGCCGCAAGGTTGACAAGCCGCCCTTCGGCAATCAAATGGAGCACTCTGCCGTCCGCCAATTTGTAGCCCATAATATTTTTGCGGCTTTCAAACTGCTCGACCGACAGTTTTTCCAAATCGCCGATATTGATTTCCACATTAAAATGCCCCGCATTGCAAAGAATCGCGCCGTTTTTCATATTACGCATTGCTTTTTCGGTAATGACATCTTTACAGCCCGTCACCGTGATAAAGAAATCGCCGATTTTTGCGGCTTCTTCCATCGGCAAAACGGTAAAGCCGTCCATGACCGCCTCCATGGCTTTGACGGCATCCACCTCGGTCACAACAACTTGGGCACCCAAACCTTTTGCGCGCATAGAAACGCCCTTGCCGCACCATCCGTAGCCGGCGACCACAACGGTTTTGCCCGCCACAATCAAATTGGTGGTGCGGTTGATGCCGTCCCAAACCGACTGCCCCGTGCCGTAGCGGTTGTCAAACAAATATTTGCATTTGGCGTTATTTACGGCAAGCATCGGGAATTCCAATGCACCGTCCGCCGCCATTGCCTGCAAACGGATAATGCCCGTGGTGGTCTCCTCACAGCCGCCCAAAACCTCGGGCAACAATTCGCGGTATTCATTGTGAATTAAGTTCACCAAATCGCCGCCGTCGTCAATAATAATATTGGGGCGCGAAGCAATCACCGCCTGCAAATGGGCGTGGTATTCTTCGGCAGTGGCGCCGTGCACGGCAAAAACCTCCATACCGCTTTTTACAAGCGCGGCGGCAATATCGTCTTGGGTGGACAGCGGATTACTGCCCGTGACATACATTTCGGCACCGCCCGCCTGCAACACACGGCAAAGGTAGGCGGTTTTCGCCTCCAAATGCACCGAAAGCGCCACGCGAAGCCCCGCGAACGGCTTTTCGGCGGCAAACTCCGTTTCCAGCCCCGACAACAGCGGCATAAACGATTTTACCCACTGTATTTTTTGTTCTCCCGAAGCGTACAGCGCTTCATTTTGTATTTGACTCATTTTTCGATTCCACCTTAAAAACAGACCTAAAATTCTATATATAAGCGTACCACAGCCGCGTAAAAAATGCAATAGATATTGACACTGCACACGATTTGTGCGATAATGAACACAACGACGAATTTGGAGGTATTGACTATGAATTCTACGGTGAAACGGACACTTTGTATCGTCCTTGCCGTTCTTATGATTGCCTGTTCCTTTGCCTCCTGCAAAAAGGACGGCGGCGAAGAGGAGATTACACGCAGTGCCAACGGCATTGCAGCCCCCGAAACCACAGCGGAAGAAACCACTGTGCCGGAGGAAACAACCGCAGACACCACTGCCGCGGCAGAGACAACCACCAAGAAAGCATCTACAACCAAAGCTACCGCAACCACCACCATGCAAAACAGCGACAAAGTTAACCAAGCCGCGCAACAAAGCGGCGTGGATGTTGCACTGGCGGCGGCCTTAATCAATGCCCTCGGCTACAATTATGATGCCAACGAAGGCGTGTTTTACACGGAGCTGGACTCTTGGCAACGCTCCGGCAACTACATTAAGCATTACGACCAGGTGGCGGCGTTGGGCAATATGACCTATCTCACCACCAAAGTGGATTTCAATTATGACAATCTCGCTTGGCGTATTCAGTTCTGGAAAGGGCAGTACGGACCGTTCGGCGGCGCGGAAATCGGCGTGTATTACAAAATTCCCGGGCAGACCGACGAATTGTATTACTGCGCGGATGACGACCACCTTTTGTATATGTCTTATACGCTGTATCTCTCCCCCGCCGATTACCTAAGCGGTAAAAAATTCTTTACCCGCGGCTGG
>JBJEPU010000080.1:0-13474 GCA_051881395.1 Candidatus Fimenecus sp. | reverse complement strand
CGCCTTTCCGAAAAAGGCACGCTCATTGCCATTGACCGTGACCCAGAGGCAATCGAAATTTTACAAGCGCGTTTGGGGAAGTATCCGCAGGCGCGTATTGTGCACGATACCTTTAACCATATCGGCGCCATTTTGGGCGAAACGCGCGCGGACGGTATCCTTGCCGACCTCGGGGTCAGTTCTCACCAGCTGGATACCGCCGAACGCGGTTTTTCGTTCCACAAAGATGCTCCCTTGGATATGCGGATGAGCAAAACGGGGTTGTCGGCATATGATGTGGTCAATACATACAGCGAAGCGGAACTTGCGCGGATTTTGTTCACCTACGGGGAAGAAAAATTCGCCAAAAGCATCGCCCGCAACATTGTAAAATCCCGCGCAGAAAAACCGATTGCCACCACCTTTGACTTGATTGCGGTTATCAAACAGTCCATGCCGCAAAAGGCCATGCGTGAAGCGCATCCCGCGCGGCGCACCTTTCAGGCAATCCGCATTGAAGTCAACGGCGAGCTGGCACAACTCGACACGGCGCTCAACGATATGTTTGCCGCCTTAAAGGTCGGCGGCGTTTTGTCGGTGATTACATTCCATTCGTTAGAGGATAGAATGGTTAAGCTTCGGTTTCGGGAGTTTGCGCAAGGGTGCACCTGCCCCAAGGATTTCCCTGTTTGCGTTTGCGGCAAACAGCCGCGCGGCAAGATCTTATTAAAAGGGCTTGCCCCGAGCGAACAGGAGCTTTCGGAAAACTACCGCGCACATTCCGCAAGGTTGCGCAGTATTCAAAAATTAAAAGATTGACACGAATTTCGGTGTGAAAATAAAGGAAGGAAAGGATTATGGCGAATTACCAAAAGTACAGCGACGCGGATTTTGCGCGCTTTGAGCCGCGAGCCTCGGCGTACAATCAAAACGCCGCGCAAAAGCTTGCACCGTTGCCGCCGTTTGAGAAACAAACGAGGCCGCAAATGGAATTGGTGCGGCGTAAGAAAAAAACGGTTGCCGAAGCCAAACGGGAAATGCGCGTCGGCGCACTGCAAACCGCCAAGATTTTGGTGATTGCGCTTTGTCTGCTTTCCATGTTTGCCGCGCTTCTATACAGCCGCTTGCGCGCCGATGAGCTTCAACGCGAGATTGATGCCGCGAACGCACAGCTGAAAGTGGAGCAGGGCGAAAATGTACGCCTGAATATGCAACTCGATTCCATGATTTCCCTCGAAAAGGTTGAAAGTTATGCAAGAGATGAGTTGGGTATGACCAAGGTCGAGGGGTATCAAATAGAATACATTGATTTGTCCGGAGCGGATACGGTGACGGTATCCGGTAACAAATCGGTAAAAAGCCTGTCGACAGAAGGTCCGCTTCAAAAACTGTCGGAATATCTTAAAGGCGAATAAAATAGGTATAGAACGAGGGTTAAGGCGTACACCTTAACTCTCGTTGATGTGTTTACAGACGCGTTTTTTTGGAAATTTTTGTCGAAAGGATTGGTGATTACCGTGCAAAAACGCCCCTCAAAGCAAATGGCGAAGCGTGCCGTTTTGGCGCTCTCGTTGCTTTCCGTTGCGTTTTTATACGGCATCGGCGCGCTGTTTTCGGCGTCGATTGTGCACGGCGAGGAATACCGCTTAAAGGCGGAGCGCAACCAACTTTCCGATACGGAAATTTCCGCACAGCGCGGCACGATATATGACTCGAATATGAAAGTGCTTGCCAAAAGCGCGTCGGCATGGCTTGTGTATGTCAATCCGTCCAAGGTGACAGACGACGCGCAGTTGGAGCTTGTGGTTTCGGGGCTTTGCGATATTTTGGGCGCCGATGAAGAAAGCGTGCGCAATAAGCTTTCCAAAACCGAAACCGGCTATCAGAAAATCGCAGGCGAGGTAGAGACCGACAAAAAAGACGAACTCAAAGCCTATTTGACCGAGCATAAAGACAAAAAGCTTTCCACGGTGGTCGGCATTGACCCTGACACCAAACGCTATTATCCGTATTCCTCGTTTGCGTCCACCATCATCGGCTTTACGGACAGCGACGACAACGGCGTGGGCGGCGTGGAAATGCAGTATAACGATACCTTAACCGGCGTTTCGGGCCGCGTCATTACCGCCAAAAACGCGCGGCAGGGCTCGATGTCGAGCGCCTATGAAACCACCTATGATGCTAAGCCCGGCGCAAGCCTTGTGCTGACGATTGACGAGGTTATCCAATATTATTTGGAGCAGAGTTTAAGCCAGGCTATGGTCGATACGGGCGCAAAATACGCCTACGGCATTGTGATGGATGTGGATACGGGCGCAATTCTCGGTATGACGAGTAAGCCGGATTTCGACTTGAACAATCCGCGCACCATTTCCAATCAAACGGTGGCAGAGCGGATTGCCGCGATTGAAGACACCGCCGAAAAATCACAAGAAACAAGCAATGCGCTGTATGCGCAATGGCGTAACCGTACCATCAGCGATACCTACGAGCCGGGCTCTGTTTTTAAAACCGTGGTTGCCGCCGCGGCACTGGAAGAGGGCGTGGTGGACTTAAACACCACCTATACCTGCACGGGCGGTATCCAGGTTGCCAATCATTATCAAAAATGCTGGAAAGCGGGCGGCCATGGGCACGAAACGCTGACCGAGGGCTTAATGAACTCCTGCAACCCGTTTTTCATCACCATCGGGCAAAAACTCGGTAAGGAAAATTTCTTTAAATACTTTGAAGCGTTCGGTTTTACCGAAAAAACGGGCATTGACCTGCCTGCCGAGGCGAATCCCGTCGCGGGCAAAACCTACCACGCGCTGGAAAGTATGGGCATTTCGGAACTGTCCTCGAGTTCTTTCGGGCAGACCTTCCAAGTCAGCCCCATTCAAATGATTACCGCGGTCAATACCATCGCCAACGGCGGCAAATTGATGCAGCCCTATGTGGTGGACTCCATGCTCGACAGTGACGGCAATGTGGTTGAGAAAACCGAACCGACCGTAAAACGGCAGGTCGTTTCCGAAAAAACAGCCTCCACCGTTGCGGGTATGATGGAAAGCGTGGTTTCTATCGGAACCGGTAAAAATGCCTATGTGGCGGGCTACCATGTCGCGGGCAAAACGGGTACGAGTGAAAAAATCGGCATTGAGGGCGCGTACATCGCCTCTTTCGCCGGGTTTGCCCCCGCTGACAATCCGCAGATTTCCATTTTGATTGCCATTGACGAGCCGGTCGGCGCGCACGGCGGCGGTGCAGTCGCCGCCCCCATTGCGGGTGAACTGCTCGAAAAGATTTTGACCTATCTCAATGTCGAACCACAATATGAGGACAAGGAAATCGGTAACATTTCTTCTGTCGCCCCGTCGCTTATCAATTTGACGGTGAACGAAGCGAAGAACACTGCCGCAAAGTTCACCTTGCGGGTGGTCGGCAGCGGCGAAAAGGTCATTGCCCAAACGCCTGCCGCAGGTCAGCAGATGCGCACGGGCGGCGTGATTGTTGTCTACACCGAGGAGGGTGCGCCGAAGGAAACGGCGGTTGTCCCGAACCTTTGCAATATGTCCGTTTCCGAAGCGAACCGCACGGCGGTGAATGCGGGCTTCAATATCCGTATTTCCGGCAACGCCAACTCCGGCGAGGTGCTTTCTTACAAGCAAAGCCTGCAAGAGGGCAGCGAAGCGGAAAAGGGCAGCGTAATTACGGTGTATTTCAAATCCAATGTGAATGTGGAAGACGGCTAACCGTCTTTGGGGTGTGAGAAGTGAAGCACTGTCAGGAGGAAGAAAATTGAAGATTTCAGAGTTGTTACAAAAAGTACCAACACGCGGTGCTTATACTGATGCAGAGATTACCGACATCACCGATAAATCCAATGCGGTGACAACGGGCTGTGTGTTCGTTTGTATTCGCGGCGCGCGCTTTGATGGGCATACCGTCGCCTGTGATGCGGAAAAGAACGGCGCTGTGCTGATTGTCGCCGAGCGCGATACGGGCGCGAAAAATCAGGTTTTGGTCGAAAATACCCGCAGTGCCTATGCACTGCTGTGCGCGGCATTTTACGGGTATCCTGCCGAGCGCCTGACGCTGATTGGCGTAACGGGCACCAACGGCAAAACCACCACCACAATGCTTTTGCACGGGGTGCTTACGAAAGCGGGCATTTCAGCGGGACTTGTCGGCACGGTGGAAAACCGCGTGGGCGAAAAATCCTATTCCGCGTCGCTCACCACGCCCGACTGCAAGGATTTGCAAAAACTGTTCCGTGAAATGGTTGACAGCGGCTGCACGCATTGCGTGATGGAGGTTTCCTCCCAAGCGCTCGCACAGCACCGCGTGGACGGCTGTCACTTTAAAATTGCGCTGTTTACCAATTTAACGCAGGACCATTTGGACTATCACGGCGATTTTGAACACTATTTACAGGCGAAAAAACTGTTGTTTCAAAAAGCCGATGTTGCCGTTTTGAATATTGACGATGCGAGTGCCTCTCAAATGACCGAAGGGTTGCCTATAAAAACCGTGACCTTCGCTGTCAAGCAAGATGATGCCGATTATACTGCCAAAAATGTGATTTGCACGGCAAACGGTGTGCAGTATGAACTTTTGGGCAGGGGAGACATCGGCCGTGTGCAGTTGAAAATACCGGGGCATTTCACAGTGTATAACTCTATGGGCGCGGCAATTTGCGCCATAGAAGCGGGCTTGCCGTTCGAGCAGGTGTGCACGCTTTTGGCACAGTCACACGGCGTGCCGGGGCGAGTAGAGGTCGTACCGACCGATACCGATTATACGGTTTTGATTGATTATGCTCATTCACCCGACGGGCTCGAAAATGTCATTTCTTCGTTGCGCGAGGTCAGCGAAAAGCGTATTATTACCGTGTTCGGCTGCGGCGGCGACCGTGACCGCACCAAACGCCCGAAAATGGGCAAAATCGTCGGGGATTTGGCAGATGTTGCCGTGGTGACCTCTGACAATCCGCGCAGTGAAAATCCCGACGCGATTGTGCAGGACGTTTTGGCGGGGATGGAAGGTTGTAAAGCGAAAATCAAAGCGATTACCGACCGCACCGAAGCCATTCGGTATGCACTTTCTATTGCAAAGGCGGGCGATGTGGTTTTGCTTGCGGGCAAAGGCCACGAAACCTACCAAATCTTAAATACGGGCAAAATTCATTATGACGAGCGCGAGGTTGTCGCGCAAATCTTGAAAGGGTAAACTTATGCGCTTGACGCTTCGGGAAATAGAACAGATAACGGGCGGTACGCTTTGCGGGCAGGACGCAGAAATTACGGCGGTCACCATAGACAGCCGTGAAGTACCGCAAAATGCTTTGTATGTGGCTATCAAAGGCGAACGCTTTGACGGGCATGATTTTTGCGCGGCGGCGGTGGAAAACGGCGTTTCGGCAATCGTCAGTGAACGGGATTTGCCGTGCAAAGTACCGTATATCAAAGTCCAAAATACGCGACAGGCGCTTTTGGATATTGCAAAACTGCACCGCAATCATCACAAGAATGTAAAGTTGGTTGGCTTGACGGGCAGCGTCGGCAAAACCACCACCAAAGAAATGACCTACGCGGTGCTTGCTTCGCAGTTTGCCACCGTAAAAACCGAGGGCAACCTGAACAATGAAATCGGTATGCCGAAAACACTGTTCAGGGTTGACGATACAACTGAGGCGGCTGTGATTGAAATGGGCATGAACCATTTCGGTGAAATCGCACGGATGACCGCCGCCTGTCAGCCGGACGCGGCAATTATCACGAACATCGGTGTTTCCCACATTGAGTTTTTGGGCTCGCGCGACGGAATTTTGCAGGCGAAAACCGAGATTTTACAAGGTATGCAAACCGGCGCACCGCTGATTTTAAACGGCGATGACGATAAACTTTGGGAATATGAAAATCCCGATTATAAGTTGATTTATTTCGGTATCGACAATCCAAATGCCGATGTGCGCGCAGAAGCCATTCGAGAAGAAAACGGCGAAACCGCCTTTACCGTCTGCTTTGACGGGAAAACGCAGGCGGTGCGTGTACCGACTGTCGGCAAACACAATGTCTATGATGCGCTTGCCGCCTTTACGGCAGGGCTTGTGTGCGAAATCGCACCCAAAAAAATTGCCGCAGGGCTTCAAAATTTTACCCCTGCGGGTATGCGCCAGCGGATACAGCAAGTCGGTGGCATTACCGTCATTGAGGACTGCTACAACGCAAGTCCCGACTCGCAAAAAGCGGCGCTCAATGTGCTGTGCGCTACGAATGCGAAACGAAAAATTGCTGTCTTAGGCGATATGTTGGAGCTCGGCAGTTTTTCCGAAACCGCCCACCGTGCCGTTGGAACATACGCCGCTGAAAAGCAAGAAGATTTACTTTACTGTTATGGGCAAAATGCCGCATGGATTGCCGAGGCGGCAGAGGAAACTGTAAAGACTTTTCACTTTACAGAAAAATCAGCGCTTTTTGACGCTTTGCTTTCCGAAATTCAAGCGGGCGATGCGGTTTTGTTTAAAGCAAGCCGCGGTATGGCGCTCGAAGAAGTGATAGAAAAACTCTATGGGGAGTGGAAGAAACAATGAATACCGTATTGGCAATCGTTCTTGCAATCGCAATCAGTTTTTTAATTGCATTTTTACTCGGCTTTGTACTCATTCCGTGGCTTAGAAAACTGCATTTCGGGCAAACTATATTGGAAATCGGCCCCGCGTGGCACAAGTCGAAACAGGGCACACCCGTTATGGGCGGGTTTATGTTTATTATCAGTACCGTGGTTGCCTTTGCCGCCGTGGCGCTGACGGATTATTTGCTCGGCGGAAAACTCTTGACCAGCGGCGTTTTGGTCGAGGACAGTATGAAAATCAAGCTCATTGCGGGTATTTTGATGGCTTTGGGCTTTGGGCTTATCGGCTTTGCAGACGATTATATTAAAGTTGTGAAAAAGCGCAATTTGGGGCTGACGATTACACAAAAATCCATTGCGCAAATTCTTTTGATGCTCGCGTACCTCGGCGCGCTGTATATGTCCGGTAATACTTATATGTATATTCCGTTTGTCGGCAATGTGGATTTACACTTTTTCTTTTGGATTTTCGGTATGGCGGCGATTTACGCGACGGTGAACGCCGTGAATTTTACCGACGGCGTCGACGGGCTTTGCGGCTCTGTTACCGCCGTTGCGGCGCTTGCGTTCTTAATTGCCGCGTGCTTAAAGGGCCTGTTCGGTGTAAGTCTTTTGGCGGGTGCGTTAATGGGCGGTTGCCTCGGCTATCTCATTTGGAATTGGAATCCCTCGAAAATTATGATGGGGGACACAGGCTCTATGTTTTTGGGCGGTATGGTAGTCGCGCTCGCGTATGCGATTGATTGCCCGCTGATGATTTTGTTCTTCGGCATTATTTATGTGATTGAAATGCTGTCGGATGTATTGCAAATCGGCTATTTCAAAGCAACGCACGGCAAGCGCATTTTCAAAATGGCGCCGATTCACCATCATTTTGAAATGTGCGGTTGGAAAGAGAAAAAAATCGTGGTGATTTTCACCCTTGTCAACGCGCTCGGGGCGGCTGTGGGGCTGTTGCTGTTCTACTACGGCGGCGTGCGCGTATAAACGGAATTTCCGAATTTCTGAAAGGAGGAGAGCATTTTGGCGAATGCTGCTGCAAGACCCCAAAGGACCGCGGCAAAAAAAGCGCCGCAAAAAACAGCCAAAAAGCGTTCGGATTTTTGGGCGGTCGGCAAGCTTGATGTGCCTTTTTTGCTGTTGGTCATCACCATTTTGACCATCGGCCTTGTGATGCTGTTCTCCGCAAGCTATACTTACGCATATTATAACGAAGGCGGCGACAGCGCGTACTTCTTTAAACGCCAGCTGGTGTTTGCCGTAGCGGGCGTGATTGCCATGTTTTTGGTGTCGAAGGTGCGCTACGATTATTTTAAGCTGTTTGCCATTCCTGCTATCATTTTTTCGTGGTTTTTGTTGGTGATTGTTTTGTTCTTGCCGCCGGTCAAAGACGGCTTTCACCGATGGATTAACCTCGGGCTGTTCACCTTTCAGCCGTCGGAGATTGCAAAGCTTGCAATTATTCTGTTTTGCGCGTGGCACATGGACAAAAGCCACAACCGTATTATCGGTAAACGCGAAAACCCCTCGAAGTTTTCCAAAACCGTAAAAGAGCTGTCGAACGGCAAAATTGTGGTCTATGACTCCTTTGTGATGCTTTGCTTATACGGCGTTGTGATTGCCGTGACCGCCGGGCTTGTGTATCTTGAAAATCACCTGTCAGGTACGATTTTGATTTTAGCTATCGGTGTTGTTATGATGTTCTTGGGCGAAGTCAAACAGCATTGGTTTATTTTAATCGGCATATTGGCGGTTGCCGCCGTGGTGTTTTTTATTTTCAATCCCGAAATTCTCGAAAAATATGCGGGCGAACGCATTACGGCGTGGCTCGACAAAACCTATGAGCCGCGCGGTGCACGCTGGCAGACGAACAACTCCTTGTATGCCATCGGCTCGGGCGGGCTGTTCGGCACAGGGCTCGGCAATTCCAAGCAAAAGCATTTGTATGTTTCCGAGCCGCAAAACGACTTCATTTTTGCGATTGTTTGCGAAGAACTCGGATTTTTGCGCGCGGTGGGCATCATTCTTTTGTATGTTCTGTTGGTTGCACGCGGCGTCAAAATCGGCTTGCGCGCCAAGGACCGATTCGGTGCACTGCTCGCAATGGGTATTGTGTTCCAAGTGGGATTGCAAACCGCGCTCAATATCGCGGTTGTGACCGACGCTTTGCCGAATACCGGAATCAGCCTGCCGTTTTTCAGCTACGGCGGCACATCGTTGATGATGCTGTTGTTTGAAATGGGCGTGGTATTGTCGGTTTCCCGCTATTCACGGCTCGAAAAAAATTAACCCGAAAGGGGAACATATAGCGTTATGAAAATTGTATTTGCCGCAGGCGGTACGGGCGGGCACATCAATCCTGCACTCAGTGCCGCAGGCGAGGTGAAACGCCGTTATCCCGATGCGGAGATTTTGTTTATCGGCACGGCGGACCATATGGAGGCACGCTTGGTGCCCGCGGCGGGTTTTGCGTTCAAAACCATTGAAATTGCAGGCTTTCAACGAAAACCCACACCGAAAAATATTGTAAAAAACATAAAAACCGTAGGCTTGCTGTTCAAATCCACTGGGGAAGTCAAACAGATTTTAAAGCATTTCGCGCCCGATGTGGTTGTGGGCTTTGGCGGCTATGTCAGCGGACCGGTATTGCGTACCGCCGCCAAAATGGGCATCAAAACTGCCATTCACGAGCAAAACGCCTACCCGGGCGTAACGAATAAAGCGCTCGCAAAAACCGCCGATGCGGTTATGCTTACCGTCGATGCGGCAAGGGCGCATTTCTCTGCCTGCAAAGTCGAGCCGATTGTGACAGGACTGCCCGTACGGCACGAGATTTTGGAGGCGGACCGTGATTTTGCGCGCGCCGCGCTCTCTGTACCTGACAATGCAATGCTGATTTTGTCGATGGGCGGCAGTCTCGGCGCGAAAGCGATTAACGAGGCGATGACAGAGCTCATTGCCGCGCGCTATACTGACAAAGACCTGTTTTTCCTGCACGCCACGGGCAAATACGGAAAATGGGTGCCTGACAAACTGCGCGAGCAGGGCGTGGATTTGGACAAGGCTAAAAATGTTATCATTCGGGAATACATTGACGATATGGACACCTGCCTTGCCGCCGCGGATTTGGTCATCGGCCGCGCGGGGGCGTCGTCTCTTTCCGAAATAGAGGCAACGGGCAAAGCCTCCATTTTAATTCCGTCACCGAATGTCGCCGAAAACCACCAATACCACAATGCGATGGCACTTGTGAACAACGGCGCGGCGCAGATTTTAGAAGAAAAAGATTTGACCGCTGAACGATTGATTGCGATGGTAGACGCCTTAAAGAATGACCGAAAAGCCTTACAGGCACTCGGCGAAAATGCCAAAAAAATGGCGGTAACGGATTCCGCAAAAGTCATTTGCGATATTATCGTTTCGTTGGCACAGCCCGCAGAGTAATCACCGCCGAGGGCACCTTTGCATAGGATAAAACGCAGAGGGGAATTCCCCGCTTCCTATGGTAAGGGGTGCTGAACTTGGAAAAAATCATCATTCACGGGCAAAAGCGCCTAAACGGCGAAATCGAGGTGCACGGTTCTAAAAACAGCGCTTTGCCGATTTTGGCGGCGTCTGCACTTGTGGGCGGCGTTTCGGAAATACATAACTGTCCGCGCCTGTCCGATGTGGACGCGGCAATTAAAATTCTAACGCATCTCGGTTGCCGCGTCAGCCGTACCGGGCACACGGTCACGGTGGATGCAAGCGGTATGTCGGGCTGTGAAATTCCCGACGAACTGATGCGCGAAATGCGCTCCTCGGTCGTTTTTTTAGGTGCGATTTTGGGGCGCGCAAAAGAAGCACGTCTGTCCACCCCCGGTGGGTGCGAAATCGGTCTTCGGCCGATAGATTTGCATTTGTCTGCTATGGAGCAGCTTGGTGCAAAACTCACCGAGGACGCCGGAAAATTGCAGTTCACAGCCCCCGACGGGCTTACGGGCGCGCGGATTACCTTGACCTTTCCGAGTGTCGGCGCCACGGAGAATATCATTATCGCCGCCGCGACGGCAAAGGGCAGAACGGTGCTGACCAACGCCGCGCGCGAGCCGGAAATCAGCGACTTGGCAGATTATTTGAATGCCTGCGGCGCGCATATCCACGGCGCGGGGGACAGTACCGTCGTCATAGACGGCGTGCCCACTCTGCACGGCACAAGCCATACGGTCATTCCCGATCGCATTGCCGCCTCCACCTATTTGCTTGCAGGCGCCGTTACCCAAGGGCGCATTTGCGTGCGGGATATTATTCCTGCACATTTGGGGGCGCTGCTGCCCGTGCTCAAAGAGGCGGGCTGTGATTTGCGGTGCAGTGACCGTTGGATTTGTTTAAGCGCACCGCCGCGGCTGCACCGTGTAAAAATGACAAGAACCATGCCCTACCCGGGCTTTCCGACCGATGTGCAGGCGCCGCTTTCCGCGATGCTGACCGTGGCAGACGGCACTTCGGTCATTGTAGAAAATATCTTTGAGAGCCGCTACAAGCACGCGGGGGAATTGGTACGCTTCGGCGCGAAAATCAGCGTGGAAGGGCGCACCGAAGTCATTGAAGGCGTACCGTATTTGACGGGCGTGCATGCGACAGCGCCGGATTTGCGCGGTGGCTTTGCGTTGATGATTGCGGGGCTTGCCGCTCACGGTGAAACGGTGCTTGGCGGTGTGGAACATATTGACAGAGGGTATGAGGCACCTGAAGCCGTTTTGGCTTCGCTCGGTGCGGATGTGAAAAGGATACAGGACTATGCAAGAGAAAAACAAATCTACACGCCGCCCGTCGAACACGCGGCCGACACAGAAACGCACGAATGCGCAACCGACGAAGCGCACAACAGCGCCCGCGCCGCGGCAGGTGCGTGAGCCGCTTTCCAACGACGAGCGTCGTCGCTTGCGTGCCGAGCGTGCAAAAAAGCGGCGCAGACGCCGCAATCTCCTCATCGGTACATTGCTTACCGTTGTAATTTTGACTGTGGGAATCGTGTTGTGCTTAACAGTGTTTTTCAAGATTGCGAATATTGAGGTTACCGGCGATGAGATTTATAACGCCGAGCAAATCATAGAGGCGTCCGGCATCACTGTCGGCGAGAATATGTTTTTAACTTCCGCAAAAAATGCCGCCGCGGCGATTGAAAAAGACCTGCCGTATGTGGAAAAAGCGGAAATCAAACGCAGTCTTTCCTGCACGGTGACCATCACGGTCACCAAAGCGACCGCGGCCGCCGCATTGGCGGACGGCGACGCTTACATTCTGCTGAATGCGTCGGGCAAGGTGTTGGAGGATGGCGTTGTGGCGCTGTCCGACGATATTTTGGTGTTGGAGGCGGGGGCGGTTTCCTCTGCCGTGCCGGGCGAGCTTGTTACATTTGAAAACGAAAGCGCCGCGTCCGACTTTGTGTCCGTTTTTGCCGCCCTGCAAAATGGTGGAATTACCGGACTTACACAGTTAGATGTCCGTGACCGACTGCAAATTGAAGCGACCTATCAAAACCGCATTGTGTTAAAACTCGGCGAGGCGGCGTCGGTTGCCAATAAAACCGATTTTATCAAAGCCACCTTAGACCGCTGTGAACAAAATACACCGGGCTTTAAAGGGAGTGTTGATTTCTCCATTGACAAAAAAGCCTTTCAAAATGCCGAGGCGGAGTCTACAACCACCGTGCCTGTAAGTGAAACACCTTTACAGGGAAATACGGCAGACGAACCGAATTCGGAAACCACCGCAAAAGCGGCATAAAAAAGCCCGTGTAAAGATGATTTACTTGTCGTGACAGGCAGTTCCACTTGTCAATCTGAAAAAACCTGTTGAAATTCCGAAAGAACTATGTTACAATAACCAAAATAGGTTAATTGGGGCAGAAATGCCGCAAACTATATTGTGTGAAAGCAGAAGATATATATAGGAGGATGTTCATATTATGGCATACGAAATGGACAATGAATTTCAGGATGTAACCAATATTAAAGTTATCGGCGTCGGCGGCGGCGGCGGGAATGCCGTCAACCGTATGGTGCAGGCGGGGCTGACGGGTATTGAGCTGATTGCCGTCAATACCGATAAGCAGACCTTGACCTTCTCCAAAGCCACGCAGAAAATCCAAATCGGCGAAAAATTGACCGGCGGCCGCGGCGCAGGCGCAAAGCCCGAGGTTGGGCAGAAGGCGGCGGAGGAAAGCCGTGACGCAATTATCGACGCATTAAACGACACCCAAATGGTGTTTATCACCGCAGGTATGGGCGGCGGTACAGGAACAGGCGCCGCACCCGTCATTGCCGAAATCGCCAAAGAAAAAGGCATTCTCACCGTCGGCATTGTCACAAAGCCCTTTGCGTTTGAGGGCAAACGCCGTATGGAGCAGGCGGAGGCGGGTATTGCCGAGCTTGCAGGTCATGTGGACTCGTTGGTGGTTATCCCCAATGAACGCCTGAAACAGGTTTCCGACCAGAAAATTACGCTTGCAAACGCCTTTGAAATTGCGGACGATGTGCTTCGTTCGGGCGTCAAGAGCATTTCGGATTTGATTATCAACCCCGCGCTTATCAATTTGGACTTCGCCGATGTAACTGCGGTTATGAAAGACGCCGGCCATGCGCATATGGGCGTCGGCACCGCAACGGGGAAGGACAAGGCCGAACAGGCGGCGCAAAAAGCCATTTCCAGCCCGCTGTTGGAATCTACCATTGACGGCGCAAAGGGTATTATCATCAGCATCGCCGCTTCCGAGGACATCGGGCTTGAAGATATCGACACTGCGGCGGGTATCGTCCGCGCGGCGGCGGATGAAGACGCCAATATCATCTTCGGCGTAGATTTGAAACCGGAACTGGAAGATACCATGACCATCACC
>JBJEPU010000079.1:0-2471 GCA_051881395.1 Candidatus Fimenecus sp. | reverse complement strand
TAAGTAACCCAAACACCGTTTTGCTCGCCGTGCAAACGCGCAAGTTCCACCACCTCATCATTAGAATCATAGGCGTAAATGATTGTGGTTTGGTCCTGATTTTCCTTGTATTCTTCCAAATTGACTTTCGGCTCACCGTCCACATAGGAAATCATAAAGACAAGAAAATAGACACCGACAATGAGCATGGTCAGCAAAGCTGTAAACACCGCGCAAAGCAACGCCGTAATGCCGTTTCGCGGCTTACGCTGTTTTGCGCGCGCGCGTGTACTGTGATTCGTTCGATTGGTCGCCATACAAGCCCTCCGAAGAATTAAAAATATGCATAATTACAGACAGTAATTGTATTGTAACATATTTTTGACAGCATTTCATTAAAAATTTCCAAATTTCCCTGAAATTTAATAAAATTATCCTACTCTGCACAAAATAAGGCGGAAAGGATGTGCCATTATGCAAAAAACACTGTTAAAATGCATTGGTATCGTTGCATGTTCATTGGTCGTCGTCACCGCTGTCGGGGTGTTTTCTCTTTCCGCAGGGGAAACAAAAGATACCGTACAGCAAAACACCAAAGTCTTTGTTCCGAAATACACATTTACCGTCTATCAAAACAAGCTTGCGCTGTATGAAAGAGGCTTCGCCATGCCCGTAGAAATTTTCGATGTATATTTAGACACACTCCCGAAAGAGGAACAGGAAAAAATTAAAGCAGGCATTTGTGCAGATAGTGACGCAGAAATTCAAAAAATCATTGAAGATTACACCAGTTGAATACGGATTTCTGCATTTTTGCAACCCTTCGGCAGGGTGATTTCAAGCATACCGTCAAACCGCGCCGTAAAAACGGCAGGCGCACCGTTTAAAGTTACGCTGTAACTGCCGTTTTCCGCCATCACGACCAGCAAGGCACCATCATATGCGCCTGCATTCGTGAAACGGCCGCAAAACGTGGTATATGCATCGTTAAATGCAGCGCTTTCACAAAATGTATCAAAACCGCTTTGATAGGTACCCGGTGTAAAATAGGCGGCAGACCAAAGGTTAATCGGCGCGGAAAGCCCACCGAAATTGTGAAACCACCCGCCGCGGCCCGTTTCAATGCTGAACATCTCAAAGGTGTAGTAGGAATATTCCACCTCGCGTTTCCACGCATTCAGTGCTGTTTCGGCAATTTTGTAAGCAAAATCGGTTTCGCCGAGGTCTAACATCGTTTTCCACACAAACCATTGGTGCGAAAGCCATACATTGCCGTTCCAATAGCCGTTGGGCAAATAATAACCTGCCGTTCTGTCTACGGCACTGATGCCGACAGGGGTAAACAACTCGGTATCACTTTTTAAATGCCCGAGGATGCGTTCTTTTTGTGCTTTGGTCACTGCGCCCGCCATCAACGGGTAAATCCCATCCATGGTTTTGTTGAGGTTTTCCCCATCGTTTGCGCGAAGCTGTGCCTGCGGATTGCCGTCTTTGTCATGCACCACATAGGAAAAATAACCGCATTGCTCGTCCCAAGACCACTTTTGCAAAGCCTCTGTCAGACGGTCAATATCTGCCTGAAAAACAGCCGCATCTTCGTCTTTTCCGAGATGTTCGGCCACGGTTTTGAGCATTTTCGCAGTACGAATGACCTGGGAGGAAGAAATCGCAGGCGCGCAAACCCGCTGTAAATTCTCTTGATACATGGCTTTTTGCGGCGGTAAATCATCCATACCGCTGCAATTATAGAAATAGTCGAAGGTAGTTGTCAGCCCGCTTTTAAACTTTGCGGTGGTAGACCCGTTGATTTTCCCAGCCAAGAAATCATAGAATAATTTTGCACGGCTGTAATACCCGTACAATTCCGTCTTGTCATTGGTATGATTGAGCATTTCAAAATATTGGTAGATATGCACGGGTACGGGAGAGCCGTGGAGTAAAAAGGCATAGTCGGGGTTATCCTCGGTGCTGAAATACATATCGAGAATTCCGTCGGCAATTTTCGGCGCATACAGTGCCATATCCAAACCGATAAAGCCCGAATCCCATGTGTAAAAGGAATCCCAACGCTTGCCGGGAGTATGATGTACTACATACTCCCCGTGCAAATACAGCGGATACACCGTGTTTTGAAACATTGCCGCTCGCAAAAGTTGATTGGAAAATGCATACTTTTCCCCGGCTTTGGTATACACAAGTTTTTCCAAACTCTCCGCGGCATTTTGATACATGGTTTCATATTCTGACACGGTTTGATATTCTGCTTCGCCGTAAGAAATCACAGCATATTCGGTTTTCTCATCACCGGGATCGATAAATATGGTATGCACAACCGTGTTGTGATAAAATCCGTCGTCGCTGTGCTTCTCGGAAAAAGACCCCGAGAACTGTTCGAGCATATCCCCAAAACTTTCGTCCGGCTGGGTAATACGCGAGGTCGGGCTGTCCTCCAACGCGCCTGTGGGGAAATTGCGAAACCGTGTGGAGTCGTT
>JBJEPU010000078.1:0-13665 GCA_051881395.1 Candidatus Fimenecus sp. | reverse complement strand
GCGACCAGCCGCGCAAAACATTTGACGAAACCGCGCTTGCGGAATTGGCGGACAGCATCCGCGCCCACGGGGTATTACAGCCTTTGCTTGTGCGCCCGTCGGCAGACGGGAGCTATCGGCTGGTAGCAGGCGAGCGCCGCTACCGCGCGGCGCGTATGGCGGGGTTAACCGAGGTGCCCGTCACCGTGCGCGAAATGACCGACGAAGAAGAAAGCGTCTTTGCGCTGATTGAGAATTTACAGCGTGAGGATTTGAATGCAATTGAAGAAGCCGAGGGCTTAAAGCAGTTGATTGACACCTACGGCTTAACCCAAGAGCAGGCGGCGTCCCGCGTCGGCAAAAGCCGCACGGCGGTAACCAACGCGTTGCGGCTGTTAAATTTGCCGCAAACGGTTGCGGCGCTTGTCAAGGACGGCAAAATTTCGATGGGGCACGCGCGCGCCCTGCTTTCGGTTGAGGACGAAGCCGAGCTTTCGCGTATTGCCGATTTAATTGTGCAAAGCGGGATTTCCGTGCGCGAGACCGAACGCCTTTGCAAGCACGCGGGCAAAACGAAAAAAACACCCGAGCGCCGCAAAAAAAGCCGCGATAAGTTTTATGACGAAGTGGAACTCGCACTTTCCGAGACCTTGGGTAGAACGGTTAAGGTGTTCGTCGGGAACGGCGGCAGAGGTACCTTGGAAATCGAATTTTTCGGCACCGAGGATTTGAAAAAGTTAGCGCAGGATTTTGAAGCGTAAATTGGGGTTTGTATTTGTCATCCTGAGCGTAGCGAAGGATCTCAAACAGCACCAAGTATAAAATGTGCGAAACGAGATTCTTCGCCTATCGGCTCAGAATGACAATCGGGCGGGCGTGGAAGCCCGCCCCTACAACGGGGCGTCGAGAGGCCGCCCCTTACGCTCGTATTGCATTTTGTGCGTAGGGAACGGTCTTGACCGTTCCGCGAAATTATATTGAAATTTACGGGCGGGCGTGGATTTTCTCCGAAAACGGGCACCCTTTTGTCCGCATTCGCGGACATTTCCCCTGTCAGGGGAATAACCCGCCCCTACAACGGGGCGCCGAGTCGACGCCCCCTACGCTCGCATTGCATTTTGCCCGTTCCGAAATTCCCCTAAAAATCCAAATTTGTTATTCTGAGCGAAGCGAAGAATCTCAAATACCGTAACACGAAAAACAAAAGAATTTAAGCATTTGGAGGAATGAACCATGCTGGATATAAAATTTGTACGGGAAAATCCCGACATCGTCAAGGAAAACATCAAAAAGAAATTCCAGGACGCAAAACTGCCCCTTGTGGACGAGGCGATTGACTTAGACCGCCGCTTCCGCGAGAGCAAAAGCCGCGCGGACAGTCTGCGCGCCGAGCGCAACCGCATCAGCAAAGAAATCGGCGGTTTAATGGCAAAGGGCTTGCGCGAGGAAGCGGAAAAAACCAAGCAAAAGGTTGCCGCGATTGCGCAGGAATTAAAGGATTTGGAAGAACAGGAAGAAACCCTTACCGCAGAGCTTCGTAAGCGTATGCTTGTCATTCCGAATATCATTGCCGACACCGTGCCCATAGGCAAGGACGACAGCGAAAATGTGGAATTAGAGCGTTTCGGCGAGCCGGTCGTGCCGGATTACGAAATCCCGTACCATGTCGATATTATGGAAAGCTTTAACGGGATAGATTTGGACGCCGCACGCAAAACCAGCGGCAACGGCTTTTATTATCTGCGCGGGGATATTGCGCGTCTGCATTCGGCAATTCTCTCCTATGCGCGCGACTTTATGATTGACCGCGGCTTTACCTATTATGTTCCGCCGTTTATGATTCGCAGCGATGTCGTCACGGGCGTGATGAGCTTTGCCGAAATGGAAAATATGATGTATAAAATTGAGGGCGAGGATTTGTATTTAATCGGCACCAGCGAGCACTCGATGATTGGCAAATTCATTGACACCATTCTCCCCGAGAGCGATTTGCCGCAGACCTTGACGAGCTATTCGCCCTGCTTCCGCAAAGAAGTCGGCGCGCACGGCATTGAGGAGCGCGGCGTGTACCGTATTCACCAGTTTGAAAAGCAGGAAATGATCGTGGTCTGCAAGCCCGAGGAAAGCGACAAATGGTATGATGTGCTGTGGAACAATACCGTCGATTTCTTCCGTTCGTTGGATATTCCCGTGCGCACCTTGGAATGCTGTTCGGGCGATTTGGCGGATTTGAAGGTGAAAAGTCTCGATGTCGAGGCGTGGAGCCCGCGTCAGCAGAAATATTTTGAGGTCGGCTCGTGCTCGAACCTCGGCGACGCACAGGCGCGCCGTCTCGGCATTCGTATTAAAGGCGAAAACGGCAACTATTTTGCCCATACCTTAAACAACACCGTGGTCGCACCCCCGCGTATGCTCATCGCATTCCTCGAAAACAACCTGAACGCCGACGGGTCGGTCAATATCCCCGCACCGTTGCGTATGTATATGGGCGGGAAAGAGAAAATTACAAAATAAATTGGGATTTGTATTTGTCATTCTGAGCGAAGCGAAGGATCTCAAACAGCACCAAGTATAAAATGTGCGAAACGAGATTCTTCGCCTATCGGCTCAGAATGACAATCGGGCGGCCGAGGTCGACCGCCCCTACGATTGGATATACAAACCCCAATTTGTCCTTCCGAACGCAATAAAAACACGCAAAACCCACAAAACAAACCGCACCGTACTGTTTGTACGGTGCGGTTTTCTTCACAAGGGAACAGAGTCGCAAGGGAAAAGTGGTTATTCGCTCAAATTTTGGCGCAGGGTAAAATCGGTTTCTAAAACCAGTGCGCCGCATTCCCGAACATAATTGCAATCGTTAAAACGACAGCCGGTGATATCCAATTCCGTTTGAAACAGAAAATAGGAATACAGATAATCCGCCAAACGGTAGCAATCTGCGGGGCCGTTTTCATACGGCACAAAAAAGGTCACCTTAATCACGCTTTCGCCGATTCGATTTTTGGAAAGCGTTTCGGAGCCGTCCTCGTTTACGGTGATGAGCCGTTCGCCCACAGAGTGCTTGTCCATTGCAAGCGCAATAATCGGTTTTTCCACGGGGTAGGGTTTAATATCGTTTTCATACGCCGTGGTGATGACTACATTTTCATAAAAAGGATCGTTTTGCAAAACGGGAATGATATTTTTAATAAATACATGCGGAACATTCATTCGTCAGTCACCTCACAGATTTCTTTTAAGATTGCCCAAAAATAATAGGGCTTGTCGCCGCGGCAGACCTTTTCGGCGCGCTGAATGAGATACTGTTTGCCGTCTCCGTCCGTCAGCCTTGTGTTCTTCGGCATGCGCGTAATATCATGCTTTTCGGAGCCGATATACAAATACAAACTGTTCGGGTCTTTGCCGAGGACGGTGTAAGTGCCCTCCAAATACATTTTGTTTTTATAGCGCAGGGGTTGCAAAAACGCGCGGTATACGGGCGAGCGCCAGCCCGCGCCGTCCGACAAATACACACTCCTGCCGAATTGATTGAAAAAGCGCTCCATGCTTACACCTGCCGAAATAAAAAGTCGGTATCTTCAAAGTACCGCGCCGCCGCCGTATAGGCGTCATCGCGTAACCGCACGGCACTTTCGAGCATCGCGGCGGGGCTTACTGTTGCCGAAACATCGCCTGCCGAAAACTGCGTTGTACCCTCGCGGTACGATTTGTCGCGCAGCAGCAGTCGGTAATTGCAAAGGGCGGCAACCGCCTCCAATACAAGCGGATGTTCGGCGTATTCGGGGGAACGCAGCTTGTCGGTGCATTCGGCACAGGCGACGGCGACAACGGGCATGGCGTCCGCGAGTGCCTCTTCGGAAAGACCCGAAAAGCGCGTCAAAATTTGCGTAACGCGTATAACATCAATCATACAGACACCTCCGTTTTGTGCTTCACGCCAACACGCGCGAAGCGTCTGTGTAAATTTTGGCGAAGCCCGAAATCTGCGAAATTGCCGCGCGCTCCAACTGGCGGTCAATCAGCTTGTCATATTCGGTGAGAATGCCGCCTGCCGATACCTGTTCGAGGGCGCAGGTTTTGTCAAGCCCGATGAGTTTGCCTGCGGGCACGGCACTGCTCTTTAAGAGATTTGCACCGAGGGGCGTGACGGGTTTGCCGTCGCCGTGGAAAGTAAGGCCTGCCGCCGCATCGCGCATTTCCTGCAATTTGAGAATGGACGCCGCCATATCGGGCGCGGCAATCAGGGTGTTGAGCGCATAGGGGTCAAAGCTGTTCCAAAAATCGACCAAATCCGCATAGGTTACGGTTGCGCCCGCCAAATCCGCAGTCGGCGCGGGATTGCTGTTGCCGTCGCCGTTGATGAGCACATCGACCGCGTCTTTCAACTGGGTGCGCGCAATGTATGCGCCGATTTGGCGAAGGGTAACCGTGAACAAATCCAAACGCTGAAAACGGATGGCCTCGTAAGACGCAACCAACATTCTGCCGCGCTTTTTGAGTTTCACGAGATTTTCCTGCGTATGCACAACGGTTTCGGGGATTGCCGTGCCCTCAGCGGTTTCTTTGAGTTCCTTTTCGTCCGCAGTCGGCACGGAAGTGATGGTGCGGTAGTCCAGCCCTTTAATATCGGTTTTGGTGGCGACGATGTACGGGAGCAGGTCAGCCTCTTCCAAGCCTTTACGCACCGCGCGGGCAATGTATTCGGGGAACAGCGCGGCGCTGTCGGTCGTCTGGAAGAATTTTTCCACGCTGTCGCTTGCCGCGCCGTGGATTTTGATGTCAAAACGCTTTAACTGGCGTTCAAATGCGTCCAAGCCCTCCAAAGCGGTGCCCTTGTAGTTTTCGGACGGGTCGATTTCTTCGAGTGCGGCGGTGAAGCCTTTCGAGGCGGTGTATAAGCCTTTGTCGAGTTTAATCGTTTCAAAATTGGACATATATTTGTTCCTTTCTGTTGTGAGATTTTGTCATTCTGCGGCGACAGCCGAAGAATCTCTTTTCTGAGAAATTTCGTATTTGAGATTCTTCACTTCGTTCAGAATGACATATTTTTATTTCGTTGTGATTTCGCGGAACGGGCAAGCCCGTTCCCTACGAATACAAACTTCCAATTGAGAGGAAAAGGTAAAGATTTACCTACAAAGTAACCCTACGATTTGCCGTTGCGCAGTCGCGACCGAGGTTAAAATTTGAAATCGCCGTTTTGCGCAGGGCTTTCCTCTTGTTTTTGCGCGCATAACTGCGGCACATACACAGCCGGGGCGGCGGTTTCGAGCGCTTCGCCGAGGCGTTTTAATTCTTTCGTGCCCAACGGCGCGCACATCTGCTCTGCCAATCGATTGTCGAGCGCGGGTAGGGCTTTTGCGAAGCCCTTGACTGCCGTTTCCAACAGTGCAGTGCGGTACGCCGCGCCGTCTGCGGCGGCACATTCAAGCGCGGTTACCTTTTCGGCAAGCGCGGAAAGGTCGGCACGAGAGAGCGTCAGCTCATCTGCCTGCCCATTTCGTACGGCTTTTAACAGCGCGTCGGCGTCGGCAAATTGTTTTTTGGTGACGCCGGCGTTTTTCTGCGCGGGCACGGCAACGAACGACCATTCGTACGCGTCGGTCGGATTTTCCAAAACATAATGGCAAACTTCGCCGTTGTAGGTCTTGCCGCGGCGGTGCGCACAGGGCGCTGTGCGTTCGTCTGCGCCGCAAACGGAGCAAATCCGTTTTTCCACGGCGCACCCGACGGACACTTCCTTTTTGATACCGGCGGCGATTTCGGCAATGAGCGCTTCATTTTTCGCAATGCGTGGCATATAGCAGTATGCTTTTAAATAGGTGTAGGGTTCGCCGAGCGAGGTCTTGCGCGTTTCGTCGGTAATGACCTCCGTTTTAAAGGTACGCGCGCTTTGGTCGGCGGCGTCCATACTGTGATTTTGTATGGCGGTTTTACCCTCAAACAAGGGGGCAAGCGTTTGCAGGCTTTCAATCGAAAACCGTTCAAAATCCCGGTCGATTTCGTTGTCGCAAAGCACGGCGGAAAAGACAAACACCTCGTCGGCGGTCAAATCCTTTTGCGTGTAGCGGTTGATGGCGGCGAGAGCCTCTTCGGTTACAGCGCCGTCCTCGGTTTGGGTTTGGAATTGCTTTTGCATCGTATCCTCCTTTCTTATGCGTTGTTTTTTTGCGGCAGATTTTGCAAAATTTCCTCGGTTTGCGCGTCCAAATGGCGCGCGGTGGCGTCGTCCACGGTGTCGCGCAGTAAAATATCGTCCCAAAGGATTTCCACATCGCCCGTGTAGCCGTAAGCGCGCAAATGCGTGCGGCAAACCGTTTCCAAAACGGGCGTGAGCAGTCGGCGGTAGTGTTCGAGCTCCGAAGTGAGCATATCCGCCTGCTCCGACGCCATACGCTCGGTGGTGGACCACGAAAGCCCGAGCATATACGGCGGCACGGAGAGCTTTGCCACAATTTGCTCCAACATTTGGCGCACGGGGATTTCGCTGTCCAAAATCTGATTGTCCGCGCCGATGGTTTGGATGTCCACATCGCCCACGGCAATAAAATCGCGTGCTTCACGGCTGCGCATGGCTTCGCTCCATTGCTCGGCGATTTGCAGTGCGCGCTCTTTCGCAAAGGTCTTGCCGCCCGTATCGTCCGACGGCTTGTAGGTCACGGCAAAGCGCACATTGCCCACACGCTCCCAATTTTGCCCGACGGCGTTGAAGATTTTTAAAAGCACCGAGGAGACAAACGGCAGGCCCGCAAGCAGGGGCGTTCCGTAAATTTCACCCGGTTTGGCGTTTAAGGTGCACACCAGCATATTTTGCTGTCCCGACAGGGCGTTCCCTGCCACATCGGCGGCGGCGCACACCTCCAAACGGCGAAAATCCGCTTTGGAACGGCGCAGGGTGTAGTCCTTGTGCGGTGCGTTGTATAAATAGCGTACCGCGCCCGTTTGGTCGGGGACGACTTCCGCAACCGCCGTGCCGTAGGTGAGCAATTCCTCAAAAAAAGTGTCTAAAAAGGCTTGCAGAGAAACACTGCCGCTGTCCGAGGGCACATATTTCACAAATGCGTCCAAAATCGGCTGAAAGTGCGCGTCTTTGCATACGGCTTGAAACCCGCCCGTCAACCGCACGAGCTTGTAAATTGCCGCGTCAATCACGGGCACGGCTTCGCGCAGGGCGGAGAATAAATCCCCCGTGACCGCAGGCGGCGGGTTGTACGCATATAAAGCGGAAAACGGCAGGTTTTGCGCCGCGCCGCCGACGGCAAGCGCGGGATTTCCGGGCGGAGAGGCGGCTTTTTTGCGGGATTTTCTCATTTCGCTTCACCTCCTTTCATCGTTTGCAGACGACGGCGAAGAAATCGTCACCGCCGTCCGCACACAGCACCGTCGAAACGAAATACCGCATATCGTCCATCGCGTGGTCGTGTTCTTTTTTGACCGCGTCATAGCGCGCGCTTTCGTCCCAGCGGTATAGTGAAAATTCCCGAACAATATCGGTGCAGGGTTTACAGATGCGGATTTCGCGCGATTTTAAGGCGTCCGAGGTCTTGCGAATGCCGCCGAGCACATCGTTGTCCGCGCGGCGCACGGGGTATTCCCCGTGGCGGCGGATACATTCGATAAACGACGCCGCCGACGGGTCTACCACCACGCAGTCCACTTTTTTGTCGCCGATGAGCGTGCAAAGCGAACGGTAGTATTCCTCATCGGTCATTTGAAAGCCTTTTGCTTTGGAGCTGTGGTAGAATTCGTCAATGCGGTACCAATGCCCGCCGCTTTGTCCCCAAAGCCCCATCGAGGTGGGGTTAACGGTTCCGTAGTCACACGAGACCGCATAGCGGGAAAAGGTTTTCGGCACATCGTAAAGATAGGTGCTGTCAAAAAACGGATACACAAGCCCGTCGCACGCCGCCCATTTGCCCTCGACAAACCGCGCGTAAAACGCGCCGCTGTAAAGCGAACGGTAGCGCGCGAGCATTTCTTTGGAAAGCGAGGGGTTGTCCTGCATTTGAAAGTGCAGATACAGGCAGTTTTTTTCTTCGCGCTTTAAAATCCATTCCTTGTAAAACCAGTGCGCGGGGTGTTCGGGATTGCAGTTGAACCAAAGCCGCGAGCCCTCAACAGAACATCGCGCAATCGCCTGTTCGCAAAAGGAGCGTGGCATCAACGCCGCCTCGTCGAGCATTACGCCCGCAAGTGTCATACCCTGAATGAGCGCGGCGGAGGACTCGTCCTTGCCGCCGAAATAGTAAAAGCGGTTTGTTCTGCCGCCTTTTGAGATTTCCAACAGGTTTTTGGAAATCTGTTCGTTGCATTGAAAACCGAGTTCCGAAAGCAACGGGAGAAGCGGGGTAATAACATTGCGGCGCAAGCCCGTAACGGTTTTGCCGCACAGCGCAAAGCTTTGGTCGCAAAAACGGTAAAACGCCCAAAATACAAACGACAGCGACATACAGACGGTTTTGCCACTGCGTACCGCGCCGTCGCAGATAATGGCGTCAAAGGTATGAAAAGGACTTTCATCGCACCACCACGAAAGCAGTTCCAACTGCTTTTGAGAAAACTGTTTGAATTGCGAGCTTTGCATCAGCCTTCCTCACCGTGCTTTCCGAGCGCGGCGGCGGAGCGCTCCAACGCTTTGTAAAACGGCAGGGCGCTATCGGCGGCGGTTTCCTGTAATTCGGCGAGGCGGTCGAGTGCCTTTTGGCGGTCAAAAAATTTGATTTCTAAGCCCCCGCCCTTCGGGCGCTTGATTTCCGACACCATAAACAAATCCAAGGTGTCGGGGTCGGGCGGCGCGTCTTGGTCTGTTTGCTGTAACAGCCGTACCGCGTCGGCAATCGAGCCGAACGCAAGGCGGCGGTAGCCCGCAATCAGTTCGGCGCGCTGTACCGAAAGCGTTTGCTCCAATTCCTGAATTTTCGCCTGCACGGGCTTTGCCGCAAGCAGTTTTTCCGCCGCCTTTTCGGGAAAAAGCAAAAAACCCGCGGCGACTGCCGCCTCTCGCGGGGAACGGGTGCGCACAAAAGCGCGGCAAAAGGCAAGCTGTTTTTGCGAAAGGGTATTTGCCAATTTACATTCTCCTTTTCGGTGGATTTTTGAAAGACCTTTCACAAATAGCCCGAAGTGGTGGGAACTGTCCGAAAACCGCAGTCAACAAATCAAGTAAAAATGTTGATTATTTTGCGAAATCCTGTATTTTTGCACAAATTGTTCACAATTTTTTTGTTGACATTACTTTTTATTCGGCGTACAATGAAAACCGTTAAGCGGTTAATAATTAGTCGATTAAATAATTTTTTGTAAGAAAGGAGTCTTTTTGTGGAGAACAGGCAAAAAAATGTGTCGAAAAAACTGCACGATTTGGAGTTTTGCCGCCATTATGTGGTGCGCCGCGCGTTAAAGGACAGCGGCGTGTATTTCGGGCAACCGCCGATTTTGGATTATTTGGCGAAAAACGGCACAGGTACGCAAAATGAAATTGCCAAGGCGCTGTATGTTTCGCCGGCGTCGGTGTCGGTCTCTTTGCGGCGTATGCAAAAGGCGGGCTTGATTGAAAAGGCGGCAGACGAAACGGATTTGCGCTGTAATCGGATGAGCCTGAGCGAAAAGGGCCGCGAACAGCACGAATATATTCACAGTTGCTTTGAAGAAATCGACCGCAAGCTGTATGCGGGGTTTTCAGACGCGGAGCTTGCGGCGCTGGAAACAATGCTTACCCGCCTTTGCGACAATTTAAAGACCATTTTGCCCGCAGGGAAAAAGATGGAAGAAATTATGCAGGAAGAAATGGAATTCGGAGGTGCATGCCGGCATGGGAAAACTGATTAAATACGCCAAACCGTATTGGTGGCAGTCGGTGATTTGTCCGTTTTTGATGACGGGCGAGGTGATTTTGGAACTTTTAATTCCGTTGTATATGAGTAAAATCGTCGATGTCGGTATTCCGAACGGCGATATGCAGTATGTGCTTATAACAGGCGGCAAAATGCTGTTGATTGCAGGCTGTTCGCTGTTTTGCGGCGCGATGGCGGCAAGGCTGTCGGCGGTGGCGAGTATGGGGATGGGTGCGCGGGTGCGCGAGGCGATGTATAAAAACATTCAAACTTTTTCGTTTTCCAACATTGACCGTTTCAGCACCGCTTCGCTTGTGACCCGAATGACCAACGATGTGACCACCGTGCAGAATATGTATCAAATGCTGTTGCGGATATTCTTCCGCGCGCCGTTGCAATTTATCTGCGCGATGTTTATGAGCTTTAAAATCAACCACAAGGTCTCATCGGTCTTTTTGTTTGTTATTCCGTTGATTTTGGTGGTGCTGGTGATTTTCGGTCCGATTGCCATGAAGCGGTTTAAAAAAATGTTCACGATGCTCGACAATTTGAACGGCTCCGTGCAGGAAAACTTAATTGCCATTCGCGTGGTCAAGGCGTTTGTGCGCGGCGACCACGAAAAGGCAAAGTTCAAAAAATCCAATGACGATTTGACTGCGGCGGCAATTTCCGCAGAAAAACTGATGGTAGCGGCACAGCCGCTGATGATGCTGATGATGTACGGTACGATTTTGGGCATTTCGTATCTTGCGTCAAAATACATTATTGCCGGCGAAATGCAGGTCGGGGAGTTTTCCATGATTCTCACCTACATTATGCAGATTTTGATGTCGGTTGTGATGATGGCGATGATGCTTGTCAACTTTGTGATGTCCCGTGCGGCGTCCTCGCGTATTCAGGAAGTGCTCGATGAAACGCCCGACATTAACGATGACGCGGCGGATACCTCGTTAAAGGTGGAAAACGGCGAAATCGAGTTTTGCAATGTTTGCTTTAAATACAATAAAGACGGCGAAAAAAATGTGGTCGACCACGCCGATTTCAAAATTGTGTCGGGCGAAACGGTCGGGATTATCGGCGGCACGGGCAGTGCCAAAACCACGCTGGTTAGTTTAATTCCGCGCCTGTATGATGTGACAGAGGGCGAGGTGCGCGTGGCAGGGCACAATGTGAAGCACTATACGATTGAAGAACTGCGCGAATCGGTCAGTATGGTATTGCAGAACAATGTGCTGTTTTCGGGAACGATTGCCGAAAACCTGCGCTGGGGCGACGAAAATGCCACCGACGAAGAACTGGTTGCCGCGTGCAAATCGGCACAGGCGCACGACTTTATTACGGCTTTCCCCGACGGCTATCAAACCGATTTGGGGCAGGGCGGTGTGAATGTTTCGGGCGGGCAAAAACAGCGTCTTTGCATTGCGCGCGCTTTACTCAAAAAACCGAAAATTTTGATTTTGGACGACTCCACAAGCGCGGTGGACACCTTTACCGACAGCAAAATCCGTGAGGCGTTCAAAAACGATATTCCGAACACCACAAAAATTATCATCGCCCAACGGATAAGTTCCGTGCAGGACGCGGATAGAATTATTGTATTAGACAACGGCAAAATTGCCGATATGGGCACGCACGAGGAGTTGCTTATACGCAGTCCCATTTACAGCGAGGTTTATTATTCGCAGCAAAAAGGTGTTGCCACGGAAGGAGGCGAGCGCTGATGCCGGGACCGAACGGAATGATGCCGGGCGGCAAAAAAGGAATGCCCGGGAAAATACAAAAACCGAAAAATACCGGAAAGACGGTTTCCCGTTTATTTGGGTATGTAGCCAAGCGCAAATGGTTGTTGGTTTTGGTCTTTTTGTTGGTGCTGTTAAGCACGGCCGGCACCTTGCTTGCGTCATATTTCATTAAGATTTTAACGGACGATTATTTGACGCCGATGCTGATGGCAGGGCCGGAAAATGCAGACTTTGGGCCTTTGCTTTTGGCACTTGCCAAAATGGGTGCGTTGTTTGCCCTGAGCGCAATCGCCTCCTACGGCTATGCGCGCATTATGCTCACGCTGTCGCAGTCCACGGTCAATACCATTCGCCGCGACCTGTTCGACGCGATGCAGGATTTGCCGATTTCGTATTTCGACACCCATACCCACGGGGAATTGATGAGCCGCTATACAAATGATGTCGAAACCGTGCGCAACTTTTTAAGTATGGGCTTTGTGCAGACGGTATCCTCGCTGATTTCTGTTATCGGTACCTTTGTGATGATGTGCGTGCTGAGCTTTCGGCTGACTGCGGTGATTTTGGTCTTTTTGGCGTTTATGCTTTTGATTATCAAGGCATTCGGCAAGCGAAGCTCCAAATATTTCCGCCGCCAGCAAAAAGCCTTGGGCGAGGCGAACGGGTTTATCGAGGAGACCATCGAAGGGCAAAAGGTTGTGAAGATATTCAACCACGAACGGCAGGTTATAGACGAATTTGGAACGCTCAATGATGAATTGCAACATTCCGCGACACAGGCGAACACCTATGCCAGTGCCCTCGGTCCGATTATGGGCAACTACGGGCATTTGATTTATGCGGTGATTGCCGCGGTGGGCGGTGCATTCGTCATCGGGGAAACGATGACGGTCGGTACAGTGCTGTCGTTTTTACAGTACACGCGTTCGTTTACACAACCGATTTCCAATTTATCTCAGCAATTCAACAATATTCTGTCGGCTTTGGCAGGCGCAGAACGGATTTTTGATGTGATTGACCAAAAAGCGGAAGCCGATGAGGGCTATGTGACGCTGGTCAATGCTAAAATCGATAAGGACGGAAAGCTGACCGAATGCCCCGAGCACACAGGAATTTGGGCGTGGAAGCATACGCATACCGCAGACGGCTCGGTGACCTACAAGAGATTAGAGGGCGATGTGCAGTTTGAGGATGTTACATTCAGCTATGACGGCAAAAAGACGGTTCTGCACGATGTTTCGCTGTATGCAAAGCCCGGACAAAAAATTGCCTTTGTCGGCTCGACGGGCGCAGGCAAAACCACGATTACCAATTTGCTCAATCGCTTTTATGAAATCCAATCGGGCAAAATCCGCTATGACGGCATCAATATTCAAAAAATCAAAAAAGCGGATTTGCGCCGTTCTCTCGCAATGGTTTTGCAGGATACACACCTGTTCACGGGTACGGTGGAGGACAACATTCGCTACGGCAATTTGGACGCCACGCACGAACAGGTGGTCGAAGCGGCAAAGCTTGCCAATGCACACGAATTTATCACCCGCCTGCCCAACGGCTATGATACGGTGATTACGGGCGACGGCGCGAATTTGAGCCAAGGCCAGCGCCAACTGCTCGCCATTGCGCGTGCCGCGGTTGCCGACCCGCCCGTGCTGATTTTGGACGAGGCGACCAGCTCCGTCGATACGCGCACCGAGCATTTGATTGAACAGGGTATGGATAAATTGATGCAGGGCAGAACGACCTTTGTCATCGCCCACCGCCTGTCCACCGTGCGCAATGCAAATGCGATTATGGTGCTCGAACACGGCGAAATCATCGAGCGCGGCGACCACGACGAATTGCTCGCGCAAAAGGGCAAGTATTATCAGCTCTATACCGGGCAGTTTGAACTGTCGTAAAAACAAAACCGTAACAAGAAAAACAGAAACGGGTGGGGTTTCCCCACCCGTTTTGTTGCGTCTCCGCGGTTCGGGTTTATGTGTAAAGAAATACCGAATTTTTATAAATTTGGGTTTGTATATCTAATTGTAGGGGCGGTCGACCTCGGCCACCCGTGGATTTTGATGTAATTCTGCGGAACAACACTGAGGTTGTTCCCTACGCAC
>JBJEPU010000077.1:0-2484 GCA_051881395.1 Candidatus Fimenecus sp. | reverse complement strand
ATGCTTGCGCAGACCTTGGCAGAAATTTTAGATGTGCCCTTTGCGATTGCCGATGCAACAACGCTGACGGAAGCGGGCTATGTCGGCGAAGATGTCGAGAATATTTTACTGCGCCTGATACAGGCAGCGGATTTCGATGTGGAGCGTGCCGAAAAAGGTATTATCTATGTGGATGAAATCGACAAAATCGCACGCAAGTCCGAAAATCCCTCTATTACGCGCGATGTCAGCGGCGAGGGCGTGCAACAGGCGCTGTTGAAAATTTTGGAGGGTACGGTTTCCAATGTGCCCCCGCAAGGCGGCAGAAAGCACCCACAGCAGGAGTTCATTCAAATTGATACCACCAACATTCTCTTTATCTGCGGCGGTGCGTTTGACGGTATTGAAAAAATCGTAGAAAAGCGCACAGGCAATAAGGTGTTGGGCTTCGGCAGTGAATTGGTCTCTGTGGAGAAAACCGATGCGGATAAAATCTATTCCAAAGTCATTCCGCAGGATTTGGTGAAATACGGTTTAATTCCCGAGCTTGTCGGGCGTTTGCCGGTCATTACCACACTCAATAACCTCAATCGCGACGCGTTAATTCAGATTCTCTCCGAGCCGAAAAATGCGCTTTTAAAGCAGTATGCGGCGTTATTCCAAATGGACGGTGTCACGCTGGAATTCCAGCCCGATGCTTTGGAGGCGATTGCAGATTTAACGCTGGAAAAGAATACGGGTGCGCGCGGGCTTCGTGCGATTATGGAAAAAACATTGTTACCGATTATGTATGAAATCCCGTCAAATACAACGGTTAACAAGGTGATTGTGACCAAAGGCTGTGTCTTAAACGGTGAAAACCCGTTGACGGAAACCTCGTCAACTGGAAAGGTCGCCGGAGCGAAAACCCCGCGAGATGCCGGCTAAACCAAATGATAGAAGGCTTCACCAAAGTGAAGCCTTTTTCTTTTTGTTATTATTGCATTTTTTTCTTTGCTATGCTATACTTTTTTTGTTTAAAAAGAATAATGGAGGGATTGTATGGCAAAGAATGCATCAAAACTCGGCGGGCGCATTTGGTTTAATGTAATTCTGTTTGGATTTATGGGTCAAATCGCGTGGGCTGTTGAAAATATGCTGTTTAACACCTTCTTGTATAATGCGATTTACAACGGCGCTTCCCAAACTGCGGTTGACCGTTCCATCGATGTGATGACGGCAATCAATCTGATGGTGGCACTCAGCGCGCTTTGTGCGGTGTGCGCAACCTTTTTATTCGGAACTTGGAGTGACAAGGTAGGCAACCGCAAACGGTTTATTGCATTTGGCTATATCCTGTGGGGCATCACTACGGCGGTTTTCGGTGTGATTTCTCGGGATAACACGGCATCTTTGTTCCATTTAACGGATGAAATCCAGATTTTAACCGTCACCGTTGCCATTGTGATTGTAATGGACTGTGTGATGTCTTTTATCGGTTCCGGTGGGAATGACGCGGCATTTAATGCCTGGGTCACGGATGTTTCTTCCATCAAAAACCGTGCAACGGTTGAAAGCGTTTTGGCGATTTTACCGTTGCTGGCAACTGCGGCGGTTATGGGGCTGGCAGGGGCTGTCAGCGGTATCGGATACGATGTCTTTTTCCTTGTGCTCGGTGCGATTGTTTCCGTTTGCGGTATTATCGGCTTGGTATCATTGAAAGACGGCGAAATACATACCGAGGTCAGCGAATCCTATTTCAAAGATTTGCTGTATGGTTTTAAGCCCTCGGTTGTCAAAGACAATAAACGCTTATATTTGGCGCTCACCGCGTATTGCCTGTCCGCTACGGCGTTCCAAGTATTTTTCCCGTATATTTTCATCTATCTCGGGAATGTTTTAAATTTCAGCTTGGACAGCGTTTTAGCGTCCTTAACACCTACGACAATCATTTTAGCGGCGGTTGTTGTCATCGCTGCGATTGCGTTGCTTGTTTTTACCGGAAAACTGATGGACAAAATCGGCAAAGAGAAATTCTTGATTTTTTCGGTTCTGTTGTATGTTGCCGGGCTTGTCGCCGCAGGCTTTGCCGAGAATGTGGTTGTATTTTTCGTTTGTGCCGTGCCCGCGCTGTTAGGCTGGGCGCTGTTCTCCATTGCCACCAACGCTTCGGTGCGTGATTTTATGCCCGCAGGGAAGGTCGGTGTATTTCAGGGCATTCGTATGATTTTCTATGTCTTGATTCCGATGATTGTCGGTCCGTTTATCGGGAATTTGGTGTGTCGGGTTTCTTCGGTTACCTATACCAATGAGTACGGTGTGGTTACATCGGCACCGGGCGCTGTGATGTTTTGGGGGTCCGCCGCAGTAGCGATTTTCATTTTAATTCCGGTTGTAATATTGAAAAAGAAATACCGCACCGATACCGATGCATAAAACAGTTTTCATGGGACTGCATTTTTTGCAGTCCCTTTTCTTTGGTGTCTTTAGACGAGGAAATAAACCCCCGGTTCTACCGGGGGAGGA
>JBJEPU010000076.1:0-2508 GCA_051881395.1 Candidatus Fimenecus sp. | reverse complement strand
TGCCTGAGCCGGCAGGCGAGTAATTCAAGCCCCCGCCCTACCGATAAACCAATTTGCATTGCGAAAAATTTACGGGTCGTCGAGACGCCGACCCCTACGCACAAAGTGTAATGCGTTCGACCTCCACAAACCCCAATTGAATGAAACATTCAACTTCTCTTTACAGCGTCAGCTGTTCGCCGGCGTCCTCGGCGGAGAGGAGCGCGCCTGCGGCGGGCAGAGAACGCGTGCGATAGCGCGCGGGTTTTTGGAACTCGCCCTCGACATATTCGCGTACACTTGCAAGGCGGTGTCCTTTTTTGAGTGTCATTACGGCAACGCCCTGTGTATCTTTGGTGGTTTTCGGCGATACAGCGCCGGTGTTGAGCAGAAGAATTCTGCCTGCGGTGGACTGCACCACCAATTCGCAATCCTCGCGGATTTGGCGGATTGCCGCCAACGGGAATTTGTCGCAATACGCTTTAATCAACTTTTTGCGGTTGGTTTTGGTTTCGTAAGCGGACAAATCCACTTTCGCCAATTTCCCGTTTTCAAAGAAGAACAGCATATAGCCCTTGTAATCGGTAGTCACTGCCATATAAATTGCCGCTTCGCCCGCGTCCATATGCAGTTTTGACGGCACATAATCGCCCAAAACGCTCGCTTTGGTATCGTCAAAATCGGCGGCTTTGGCTTTGTAAACCTGACATTTGTCTGTAAAGAACAACAATTCCGTGTTGTTGGTTGCCTCCACGGTCAAAAGCAGGCTGTCGCCGTCTTTGAATTTTTGTTCGCCGCTCATACGCAAGGACTGCGGCGTAATCTTTTTGAAATACCCCTCTTTCGAGAAGAACAAATGCACGGGGTAATCGGGTGTATCGTCCTCGGGGGGTTCGTCCTCCTCGGCGGCGGCATATACAATCTCACTGCGGCGCGGTTTGTTGTACTTTTCGACAACCGTTTCGAGTTCGCCCACAATGATCTTCTTAATGCGCGCTTTGCTCGACAGAATATCCTCCATATCCGCAATCGAAGTGCGCAAATCTTCAATATCTTTCGTGCGTTTTAAAATGTATTCGCGGTTTAAGTGGCGCAATTTGATTTCGGCAACATATTCCGCTTGGATTTTGTCAATGCCAAATCCTATCATCAAATTCGGCACGACCTCCGCCTCTTCCTCGGTAGAACGGATAATGCGGATAGCCTTGTCAATATCAAGCAAAATTTTCTGCAAGCCTTCTAAAAGATGCAAGCGGTCCTTGGCTTTGGACAAATCAAAATACACGCGACGGCTGACACATTCCGAACGGAAGGCAATCCATTCGAGTAACAAATCGCGCACGCCCAAAACGCGCGGCGTACCTGCAATCAGCACATTAAAGTTGCAAGCAAAAGCATCTTCGAGCGGCGTGGATTTGAACAGTTTTTTCATCAGCTTGTCCGCATCGGTGCCGCGCTTTAAATCAATCGTGATTTTCAAGCCTTTTTTGTCGGTCTCGTCACGGACATCGGCAATTTCGCGCAAAGTGCCGCCCTTGACCTTTTCAATGATTTTTTCGATAATCGCCTCTGCCGTGGTGGTCGGCGGGATTTCGGTAATATCAATACAGTTATTGGATTTGTCATAGGCATATTTGGCGCGCACCTTAAAACTGCCGCGCCCCGTGCGGAAAATCTCGCGCATTTGCGCCTCGTCATAGACAATCTGCCCGCCGCCGATGAAATCGGGCGCTTTGACCGCTTCGTTAATATCGAAATCGTTGTTTTTGATTAAACCGATGGTCGCATCACAAATTTCTTTCAAATTAAACGAGCAAATCGAGGACGCCATACCGACGGCGATACCCGTATTGGCATTGACAAGCACCGACGGGAAGGTTACAGGGAACAGCGTCGGCTCTTTCATCGTATTGTCATAGTTGTCGACAAAATCGACGGTATCTTTGTCGATATCCGCAAACAGTTCGGCGGCAATCGGCTCTAACTTCGCCTCGGTGTAACGCGAGGCGGCGTACTGCATATTGCGGGAATACGCCTTGCCGAAGTTACCTTTGGATAAAACATACGGATATAAAAGCGCCTCATTGCCGCGCGACAGACGCACCATCGTTTCGTAAATGGTCGCATCGCCGTGGGGGTTCAACTGCATGGTGCGCCCGACGATATTCGCGGATTTAATCGTCCCGCCGTTCAAAAGCCCCATTTTATACATTGTATACAGCAGTTTGCGGTGCGAGGGCTTAAAGCCGTCGATTTCAGGGATTGCGCGCGACATAATCACGCTCATCGCATACGGCATATAGTTGGTTTCAAGTGTGTCGGTGATAAACTGCTCAACCACCTCGCCCGCGCCTAAAATATGGGCGTTGGGTTGTAATTCCTCCTCGTGAGGGATTTCTGCTTTTTTCGGTTTTCTGGGCATGGGATTTTACTCCTGTTCATACATAGAAATCGGATTGTAGCGGCGAGGTTTCGTGCCCGCCGGTGGATTTTTATATAATTTTGCGGAACGGTACGGCCGTTCCCTAC
>JBJEPU010000075.1:0-2531 GCA_051881395.1 Candidatus Fimenecus sp. | reverse complement strand
GGCAATTCGTCGAGGGTGATGACATAATCGCTGTTGTAGATTGTTTTAAGGTTTTCTTTTGTGTTGGTATCCATAAGCCATTCGGTGTGCCACGTCATAAAGGCACCCCACGGCGTTTTTTCGAGTTGTTCCACAGTCGGAATTTGCCCGCATTCGTGCATCCACAGCGGTTTTTGCCCTTTGGTGACCTTGTTTACGCCCTTGTAAAGCCGTTGCTCGGCACCGTTTTCAGCCACCTCGTAACTGTCCGCGCCCACAATATCACAATAATCGTCGCCGGGGTACCACTTTTTCATCTTCTCGCCATTATGCGAATACCCCAAAACCCAAATCAGGTTATTGAGCCCCAAATCCTTTGTAAAATGGTCATACATCATAATCCAAAGCTTTTTGAAATTCTCTTCGCCGCCTTTACCCCACCAAAACCATTGTCCGTCAAATTCGTGAAACGGCCGCCAAATTACGGTAACACCCATTTCCTGCAACTGTAAAAGCGCTTTACCGGCGTTGTCCATATTTTCCATAAATGCTTTGTTTTCCGCCGTGCCTTCGGTCAGCACCAAATCCCAATTCGGGATTTCGTCCTCTTTGCAGTTATCATAATTGCCTGTAAAATCCGCGCCGCAATGCCAACAAATCGTCACAAGTCCGCCCTTCTGCCACCAAGCCGCGGCACGCTCGACCACACCGTCAAAATCATCGTTCATAAAGTCCAAACCGCGCATCGCAGGCAATTTGCCCGTCGCTTCATATATGTAGTCCATTTCATATTCGGTGCTGTCCATCCAAGTGGACTCCTGTTGCCCCGAAATAATCTTGTTTTTGTATGTATCGCAAAGATAAGCGTACACCTTTTGCGTGGTTTCGTTTGCATTGGGGTTGCTTAATTGCATTTCCGCCTGTTTTTTGCCGTTCAGAGCACACGCGCTCAACATCGAAAAACACAGTAGACTTGCCAATATGCGCCAACCTTTTTTCATCATTTCTCGCACTCCCGTCTTTTTGCTTTGCTGTTTTAAAAACAGGGAACTGACCCCTTATTCCCCTGCCTTTCGGAATGACAAATTGGGATTTGTAGGGGAAATTTGTACGGTAGGGCGGGGGCTTGAATTACTCGCCTGCCGGCTCAGGCAGCGCTTCTGCTCATTTCATTCGCAGAGGTGTCCACCGGACACCCGCGCCCCCGCCGCGGGCGATTCGTGAATCGCCCCTACGCACGCATTGCATTTTTATTTTTCAATCGGAACGGTACGACCGTTCCCTACAATTTTTCATTATTCATTCATTTTCGGGTCGTCTCCCCCTACAAACACAACCCCCAATTTAATAAGAATACTGCCAATCTTTCAAGCAATCTCCACTTTTGCAGAGCGCGGGGAACAGCCCCCTGTCTTATCTTATTTGTCGCCGTCTTTTCGCGCCGCAAAATACAAATCAAACGGCGTATAGCCGCAATTTGCCCATTTACGGGTATTGTTATGAACTTCGGTCATCTTTTGAATCAATGCATCGGCTTGTGCCATATTTTCCGGATTTACATGGAATTTATCAATTAAGCTGTATTGTGCTCTCGGCGGCTCTTCAATTCGGATGTACCACAACAATTTTTCCATAAAGGCATTCGTCACAAACAGATTGACTTGCATATCCATCGTTAAAAATCGCGCCAATTCTCTCGTTTGCGGTGTTTGCTCATAATAATGTGCGTTGGCATAAGAAAGAATTTCCTCCTCTTGCGGCATATAGTATTTCTTACCGGACTGGTATGATACTATCTCATCGATTTTTTCCTTATCCACCTGTTTATTTATAATTGCATTGCTGTATATTTGGTAATGCATATAAGAGTGTCTCACCAGCTTATCCGCGCATTTCATAAATTCTTCCTTTAAAAGCTTGGGCTGATTGTACCGATTAAACACTTTCAGGAATTGCCGAATTGTCACAAATCCGTATAAATTGACACATCCCTTTAAATATGTGTCCATTACCTTTTGACGCTCGGTTAATGTGTATCGATTTGCCATAATTATACCCCCTAATTGTATTGAAAGGCAGCGGACTGTCCCATATCTTTACAAATCGCAACTGTAAACCGCATATGTATTCACAATGATTGCTTTTCCTTCTGCGTCCTTAAAAAGCAAATCCGTGTTCATATCTTTAACCTTGTTGCTGAACCCGAGTTTATCATATAGATACATATTCTTTGAATTATCTTCCTCAACACCAAGTGTTAATGTGGAAAAGCCGTTTGCGATTGCATACCGCTTTACAGTCTCCACAAGCATTGTGCCAATGCCGTTGTTTCTGACAGGTTTTTTGACATACAGATTGCAAATGTAACCCACTCGCTTGCCGTCTGCGATTTGTAAATCCTTTAATTTGGTGACAAAGTAAATTTTTCCAATCATTTTGTCGCCGAACAGCGCAAAAAAGGGAATTAAAGTTTCTTGCTCGACTAACTTTTCAAACCCTGCTTTCATATACTTTGAATCCTCGTAATACTTTGAAAAATCAGCGGGCGACCC
>JBJEPU010000074.1:0-55863 GCA_051881395.1 Candidatus Fimenecus sp. | reverse complement strand
AAATCAAGCTCGACAAAAACATTAAGCATACGATTGAAATTGTCGTAGACCGTTTGGTTTTGGACGACGGCATTCGCAGCCGCTTGGCGGACTCCGTGGAAACTGCCACCGCATTGACGGGCGGCACGGTGCTTGTCAATATTTTAGACGGCGAGGATATGCTCTTTTCACAGAACTATGCTTGCCCCGAACACGGCGCGTCGATTGACGAACTGACGCCCCGTATGTTTTCCTTTAACAATCCGTTCGGCGCGTGCGATACCTGCACGGGCTTGGGCGTGTTTATGAAGGTTGACCCCGATTTGGTCATTCCGAACAAAAAACTGTCTATCCGCGACGGTGCTATTCGCGCCAGCGGCTGGACAAATGCCGAGGGCGGCACCATTGCGCAAATGTACTATGAAGCGCTCGGCAAAAAATATAAATTCACCTTAGATACCCCGATTTGTGACCTGTCGAAAGCGGCGTTAGACGCGCTGTTATACGGTACAAAGGGCGAGAAACTCAAAATGCAGCGCACCAATGTGTACGGCACGGGCAGTTACAATGCCGAATTTGAGGGGATTATCAACAACTTGGAGCGCCGCTACAAGGAGTCCACCAGCGAGTGGTCGCGTTGGGAAATCGAACAGGTGATGAAAGCCTGCGATTGCCCCGACTGCCACGGTGCACGCTTGAAACCGATTTCACTGTCGGTGACGGTCGGCGGTATCAATATTTTTGAATTTACGCAAATGTCAATTGTCAAGGAATTGGCTTTTTTAGACGGCTTACAGCTTTCCGAACGCGAGCAGGTCATCGGTACGCAGATTTTAAAGGAAATCCGCAGTCGGTTACAGTTTTTATCAAGCGTGGGCTTAGAATATTTAACGCTTTCCCGTTCGGCAGGCACACTTTCGGGCGGTGAAAGTCAGCGGATTCGCTTGGCGACGCAAATCGGTTCATCTCTTATGGGCGTTTTGTATATTTTGGACGAGCCGAGCATCGGGCTTCACCAGCGCGACAATGAAAAACTCATCGGCACTTTAAAACACCTGCGCGACCTCGGCAATACACTGATTGTGGTCGAGCATGATGAGGACACCATGTATGCCGCCGATTATATTGTGGATATCGGCCCGGGCGCAGGCGTGCACGGCGGGGAAGTGGTTTGTGCGGGCACGGTGGAGGACATTAAAAACTGCCCCGACTCGATTACCGGGCAGTATTTAAGCGGCAAACGCAAAATTTCGGTGCCCGAAACCCGCCGCGCAGGCAACGGCAAGGAATTGGTGGTGCGCTCTGCGGCGGAAAACAACCTGAAAAACATTGATGTCCGTTTCCCATTGGGCAAATTCGTTGCCGTGACGGGTGTTTCCGGATCGGGCAAATCCTCGCTTGTCAATGAAATTTTGTATAAGCGCCTTGCAAACGAGTTAAACGGCGCGAAAAAGCCCGTCGGGAAGCATAAGGACATTTTGGGGCTGGAATATCTTGATAAAGTGGTCGATATTGACCAGTCGCCTATCGGCAGAACGCCGCGTTCCAATCCCGCGACATATACGGGCGTATTTACCGATATTCGCAATCTGTTTGCCCAAACGCAGGAAGCCAAAATGCACGGATTTTCCGCCAGCCGCTTTTCATTCAATGTCAAAGGCGGGCGGTGCGAGGCGTGCCAAGGCGACGGGATTGTGAAAATCGAAATGCACTTTTTGGCAGATGTCTATGTGCCGTGCGATGTGTGCAAAGGCGCACGCTTTAACCGCGAAACCTTGGAGGTCAAATACAAGGGCAAATCCATTTACGATGTTTTGGAAATGACCATTGAAGAGGCAATGGGCTTTTTTGAGAACATTCCGAAAATCTACCGCAAACTGAAAACCATTTACGATGTGGGCTTAGGCTATGTGAAACTCGGGCAACCCGCCACGACGCTTTCGGGCGGTGAAGCACAGCGCGTCAAACTCGCCACCGAGCTTTCGCGCCGCCCCACGGGCAGAACGATTTATATTTTGGACGAGCCCACCACAGGCTTGCACACCGCCGATGTGCACCGCTTAATTGATGTTTTACAGCAGCTTGTGGACGGCGGCAACACCGTAGTCGTGATTGAGCACAATCTCGATGTGATTAAAGTCGCCGACCATATTATCGATTTAGGTCCCGAGGGCGGCGATAACGGCGGTACGGTGGTCGCCGAAGGCACGCCTGAGGAAATTGCCAAATGCAAAAAATCGTATACGGGGCAGTATTTAAAACCGCTGTTGAAGTAAGAGGAGTGCCTTATGCAATCGGTGACTTGGAATTTGTGGCACGGGTGTCAAAAAATCAGCACGGGGTGCAAACATTGCTATGTCTATCGAACCGATGCGAAATATGACCGCGACAGCAGTGCTGTCTATAAAACGCAAAATTTTAATCTGCCCCTCAAAAAAGACCGCAAAGGCAATTACAAAATCCCCGCAGGTACGCTTATTTACACCTGTTTTACATCGGATTTTCTGTTGGAAGATGCCGACGTTTGGCGAGAGGAAGCGTGGGAAATGATGAAAACGCGAAGCGACTGCACCTTTTTGTTTATCACCAAACGCATTGACCGTTTCTCAAAATGCCTGCCGCCCGATTGGGGCGACGGGTACGACAATGTGGTGGTTTGCTGTACCGTGGAAAATCAAGACCGCGCCGATTACCGTTTGCCGTACTTACTTTCGGCAAAAGCGAAATATAAAGAAATCATCTGTTCGCCGTTGCTTACCCCGATAGACTTGTCCGAATTTTTAACGCCTGAAATTCGCGGCGTGACGGCGGCGGGGGAGTCGGGCGAAGACGCACGCGTGTGCGATTACCAATGGATTTTGGATATTCGCGCGCAGTGCATTGCGGCAAATGTACCTTTTTTCTTTCAGCAAACAGGCGCCCGCTTTCGTAAGGACGGCAAACTCTACCGTGTGCCGCGTAAAGAACAGCACAGCCAGGCGCGTAAAGCGAATATCAATTACGGCAGTCGAAGTGTGTAAAGCCATAAAACTTTACAAACAAAAAGCAGGGAAAAGGAAACTTGTCGGTCTATTTTTGGTGAAAATGTTGTGAAAACAGTCGAAATGTTTGACATTTCCCTTGCTTTATGATACACTCTGTGTGTATAGCATAAAAGCCTATACCGTGTATATTTTGTGTATCGGAGCGACCTATGAATATTTTTGAAACGGTTTATGAAATCAACCAATCCCGCCCCACAGCCCGCGCCATGTCCATGACCATGGACAACGGCGAACGCCGCGCCTATACTTACGGCGAGGTGTTCGCACAGGTGGACAAGTATGCCGACAGTTTGGCGGCGGCAGGTGTTACGGCGGGCGACCGTGTGGCTTTCGTTTCGGAAAGTTGCCCGGAATGGACAATTGCATTTTTGGCTGCGTGCAAATTGCATTGCACAGCGGCTTTGATAGACGCGTCGATGGCGGCAGCGGAGCTCACGGAGTTTATTCTTCGTTCCGATGTGCGCGCGGCGTTTTTTTCGCCCAAAACGGCGGCGAAATTCCAAGAAATCCCGTCCTTTTTGTTTCCCGTATTCAATATTTTAGACGCGTCACCGCTTGCGGGGTATCGCACGACGGTTTCGTCGGACTTGCCCGAAACGCCCGATAAGGACGAAAGCATCGCCTGCATCATTTTCTCCTCAGGCACTACGCGCAAGGCGGCAGGGATTATGCATTGCCACGAAAGCCTCATAAAAACCACACAAATGACGCTTCGTGAACAGCATTTAACCAGCGAGGAGCGCTTTTTGTCGGTGTTACCGAACAGCCATATTTACGGTTTGATTTGTTTGGTATTGGGTCCCGCCCTTTCGGGCGCACAGGTGCATTATATCGAGTCGTTAAGCGCCGAGGCGGTGCTCGGTGCGTTTTCGGAGGTGCACCCCACGGTGTTGCCCGGTGTACCGAAGCTGTACGAGCTGTTTATGACGCAGATTTTGCGTAAAATCAATTCCAAAGCCGTCACCCGTGTGATGTTCAAGGTCTTTTTCCCGATTTGCTTAAAACTGCGCCGCAAAAACGGCAGTTTATTGGGCAAAAAACTGTTCAAATCCATTCACGAGGGCTTCGGCGGCAGTCTGCAATTTCTCTGCTCGGCGGGTGCGCCGCTTTCCAAAGAGGTTGCCGATTTTTATTACGGCACGGGCTTTAATATTCTCATTACCTACGGCGCGACGGAGACCAACATTCCCACCGTCGGCAACCGCCCCGAGGATATTCAAACCGATTCCTGCGGCAAGCCGTATCCGGCGGTTTCCTTGAAAATCAGTGACAGCGGCGAATTGCTGATAAAATCCCCCTTTATGATGAAGGGCTATTTCCGTGACGAAGAGGCGACCAAAGCCGCCTTTACCGAGGACGGCTGGTTTATGACCGGCGACCTCGGCTCGCAGGATGAAAACGGCTATGTGCGCATTACGGGGCGTTCCAAAGAGAATATTGTGCTTGCAAACGGCAAAAAAATGACGCCCGACGATGTCGAGGAGAAGTATTCCGACCTGCCCGGCGTCAAGGAATTTGTCATTTGCGGCGTGCCGCACGAGGGCGCAGATTATGACGATATTCATGCCTTTATTGTGCCCGAAACCACCGCCAAAGAACGGCTGGATGCCATCACTGCCGCCATGCGGGAGAAAAGCGCACAGCTTACACAGTATATGCGCGTGGCGAAAACCCATTTTGTCGCCGAAATTCCGCGGACTTCTTTGCAAAAGCCGAAACGCTATTTGTTAAAGCAGCAGGCACTGACGGCAGACCAACAGCCCGCCGAGCCTTTACCGATGCCGGCAGCAGACGAAAGCGATATGCTTTTAACGGTGCGGCAGATTGTGGCGCGCGTAGCAAATACCGATGTGGCGGAAATTACCCCCGACACCAAAATCTTTTCGGAACTGTCGATTGACTCGTTAAGCTCTATCAATTTGGCGTTGGAGCTGGAAGATATTTACCACATCAACATTGAAAGCTATTATAATGACGCAATGACCGTGCGCGATGTTGTGGCGGCGCTCCAAAACAAAGGCACGAAAAACGAAGTTATCGGGCAAGAGGATGTTGATTACCCGCAGGAAAAAACGAACAGCGACTATTATGCCTACTGCTTTTTCCGCAATGCGGCGCGGTTTGTCTATAAATTGCGGATACACAATTTTGAGAATGTGCCGACGGATACAGGATTTATTATTTGCGCGAACCATGTTTCCAAAATCGACTATTTGTATATTGCTTCGGCCTTTTCCAAAGCACGGTACCAAAAACTTTGCTGTATGGCGAAAAAGGAACTGTTCCGCAATGACCCGTTCAGCCGTAAATTGATTAAATCGGCGGGTATGGTGCCCGTAGACCGCAGTGGCATCAATATGAAAACCATGAACAGCCTTTGTGACAAATTGCACGAGCATTGGGGCGTTGTCATTCACCCCGAGGGCACGCGCAGTGCGGACGGCATATTTCGCGAAATGAAAAGCGGCGCGAGTGTTTTGGCAATTGATGCGGGCGTGCCGATTGTACCCGTGTATGTAAAAGGTGCGTACGATATTTTGCCACGCGACCGTAAAATGCTCCGTTTTTTTGATTGGAAGCATATGAAAAAATTCAAAGTCGATGTGAATTTCGGAAAAGCGATTTTGCCCGACGGCAAGGATGTGCCGACGCTCACAAAAGAGGTGCAGGACGCAATTTTGGCGTTGCAGGACAAGGCGTTTCAAACCGAATAAGCATTTGTCGCTTTTCAAGCGACCTGGTTCCGCTTTAAAAGTACTATACTGTGGCTGTCAGGTGAAACACACCGACTGCCACAGTATTATTTTTTAGGAGGAAATAAAAATGAAAAACAACGAAAATGCAAAAAACAACACAACGGAATTGGTATTCGTCTTGGACCGCAGCGGCTCGATGCACGGTTTGGAGCAAGACACCATCGGCGGGTTTAATTCGATGCTGGAAAAACAGAAAAAAGAGGACGGGAAAGTGTATGTTTCCACGGTTTTGTTTGCAGATACGGCAGAGGTTTTGCATGACCGCGTCGATTTGCAAAGTGTGGAACCGATGACCGACAAGACCTATTTTGTCGGCGGCTGTACCGCGCTTTTGGACGCACTCGGCAGCGCGATACACCATATCGGCAACATTCACAAATACGCCCGCCCCGAGGATGTACCCGCGCACACCCTGTTTGTCATCATTACGGACGGTTTTGAAAATGCGAGCCGTCACTATACGGCAGAACGCGTTAAGCAGATGGTACGGCACGAACAGGAAAAATACGGGTGGGAGTTTTTGTTCTTGGGCGCAAATATCGACGCAGTGGAAACCGCATCACAGTTCGGTATTGGTGCCGACCGCGCGGTTACCTATTGTTCGGACAGTGCAGGTACGCAGTTGAATTACGATGTGGTCAGCGATACCGTCTTGATGATGCGGGCAAGTTTGCCGCTTTCCGCCGATTGGAAAGCACGGATTGAAAATGATATGCAAACCCGCCGCAAGAAATAATCCGCCCACGAAAAAGAGATGCCGACACAAAAACGGCATCTCTTTTAAAAATTTTTTTCTTTTTTCTGTCTGTATATTACCACAAATCGCCGCAAAAATCAAGTCTTGTTCTGCCGCAAAAAATATGGTATTGAGAATAGTGAGGTGATTGCAATGCAGAAAAAAGAAAGTATGACCGCACTTGTCAGCCTGTTTGCCCGCGCGTGGCACAACGAGCGGTACGCAGTGCGGGTGTTGGAGGACAATGTATCGCGCAAGCTCCTGTCAGACGAAGAGTATCGCACCGTCGGGGCGCATATGGCAAACGGTATTTCGTTTTTTGCCCCGCAGTTTTCGGGCACAAAAGAACAGGCGCTATGCTTGATTGCCACGGAATATCTTTGCCCGTCGGTGCTCGGCCGCGCCGTATTTTCGGAGCACGCGCTCCGAACTGCGGCAAAAATCGGCGCAAAGCAATATGTGCTTTTGGGCGCGGGGTATGATACTTTTGCGTATCGACAGCCTACATTTGCCGAACAGCTTTGCATTTTTGAGCTTGACCGTGTAAAAACTGTACAAGACAAAATAGCCCGCCTTGCACGCGCCGGGATTACCCCGCCCGAAAATGTGCGGTATCTTGCCGCGGATTTAACCGTTTCGGGGTGGGAGCAACTCCTCGTACAGCATCCCGATTTTGACGAGGATACGCCGACCTTTTGCAGCTTGCTGGGGCTTGTGTATTATCTGCCGACGGCGGATTTTGTCCGCCTGTTACGCACACTTCGAGCGTTGCTTTGTGCGGGCAGCAGTTTGGTGTTTGACTATCCCGATGAAAACGCCTTTGGCGAAACGGCAGGCGTTCGCGCGCAAAAGCAGGCAATGCTTGCATCCGCGGCAGGGGAGAGAATGTACGGTGGATACAGCCTGCCGACGCTCACACGGTTGCTTTCCGACTGCGGCTTTCGCGTGTATGAACATTTGACACCTGACGAAATTACCGCGCAGTATTTTGCTTTGCATAACCGTGCCAACCCCGAAACACCTCTGCGTGCGTTTGACAATGTAAATTATTGTCTTGCCGTGCGCAAGGAATAGGAAAGATTTGCGCAAAATGCAACCTGCGGTTTACATTTAGAAACCGTAAAATGATTGCAAAATCGCAGAAAAAAGGGTATGCTTTTGTCAACAGATTATATAGGGCGGAGGATACCGTATGACCTTGGGCGACAAACTATCCAAATTGCGCAAAGAAAATCAGTACACACAGGAACAGCTGGCGGATATACTCGGTGTTTCGCGACAGTCGGTCAGCAAATGGGAAAGCGATATTGCCTATCCCGAAACTGAAAAACTGATACAGTTAAGCGAGCTGTTTCACTGCTCTCTGGACTATCTTTTGAAAGATACGACGGAGCAAAACGAAACGCCACAACCCGTCCGCGGAGACACTTTCAAGCGCCGCAAATTCCGTGAACGCAAAAGCGAACGGACGCTGTGGGGCTTGCCGCTTTGGCATATCGGCAAGCGTGCGCACGGCGTGGTGGCAATTGGGTTGCACGCCCGCGGGATTGTGGCAATCGGGTTGCAAGCACAGGGCGTTGTTTCCGTAGGCGTGCTTTGTGTCGGCTTGCTTTCGTTCGGATTTTTGTCTCTCGGCGGGCTTGCATACGGCTTGTGTGCGTTCGGCGCTTTGGCAGTCGGCTGTTTTGCCGTCGGTATCTTTGCTGTCGGCGCCGTCTGCTTTGGGATTTTGTCTGTCGGTGCTGTCGCGCTCGGGGAACTGTCTGTCGGAGCGTTTGCAATCGGCAGGTATGCGGCGGTCGGGGATTATGCGCGGGCGATGATTGCCATAGGCGATACGCAGGCAACGGGAGATGTGTTTCAGAAAATCGGCGCGCTGACTGCACAGGAGGTGCAAACGGTAAAAGCGTTGTTGGACACAACGGTGCCGACCTATTTTTCGTGGGCAAGCGAAATCGTAAAACTGCTTTTGTAAAAGCAAGGGCTTGCCCTCACACCTGCAATCTATCGTTCGGCAGAAAGCACCGAACCGTTATGCCGTGCATTTATAACAAAATAAAAATATGTCATTCTGAACGAAGTGAAGAATCTCAAACAGCGCAAAGGGAAGACTTTGCAAAAAGAGATTCTTCGCCTAACGGCTCAGAATGACAACAAATGTCGCAAGCGGGCGAGGTTACCCGCCCCTACGCATAAATTGCCTTTACCTGTTCTACAATATGCACAATATCGTCATAAATCGTAAGGTTTGCCAAGCGGTCATAGTCGGTGGCGGTTTTGTTGAGAATGACAAGGTTTTCCCCGCCGAAATACCGCACATACGACGCGGCGGGGTATACCACCAAAGAAGTGCCGATAATGATCATGGTATCCGCCGCCGAAATGGCGTTTACTGCACCCCGCACGGTTTTTTCGTCGAGCGGTTCTTCATACAGCACCACATCGGGCTTGATGATGCCGCCGCATTTTGTGCAGTGCGGCACACCGTCGCTTTGCGCTATCGCGTCCACCCCGTAAAATGCGCCGCAGTGCATACAGTGGTTGCGCAGTACGCTCCCGTGGATTTCATACACGCGGCTGCTGCCCGCCGCCGTGTGCAATCCGTCAATGTTTTGCGTGACGACCGACACAGTCTTGCCTTCCCGTTCCAAGTCCGCAAAAAAACGGTGCGCCGCGTTGGGCAGGGCATCGGGATAGAGCATTTTGGATTTGTAGAAATCATAAAACAAATCCGTATGCGCCGTAAAAAAGGAGTGGCTGATGATTTCCTCAGGCGGGATATTCAAGCCGCTTTTTTGGTTGTAAAGCCCGTCTGCCGAGCGAAAATCGGGTATGCCCGACGGACAGCTGATGCCCGCGCCCGTAAACACGCAAATGTCACGGCTGTTTTTTAAAATTTCGTGTAGTTTCAAAATCTTCTCGTCCATTTACAAAGTCTCCTTTGCGTTGTGCCCAAAAATGCTACGGCTTTTGCAGATTTTTCGGCATTTTGCGCCTTGATTTTTCGTCGAATTTTGCGTATACTCAATATAGTTTCATTATAATTCAATTTCGGGAATTTGCAAACCGCTTTTCGGCGGTTTTTTTGTTGGAGGATAGCAAAAGTATGGCGAAAAATCCGTTGGGGGAAGAAAAAATCGGCAAACTCCTGCGCAGTTATGCCGTGCCGAGTGTGATTTCGATGCTCGTCGGCGCGCTTTATAATATTGTGGACCAATTTTTTATCGGGCGAAGCGTCGGTATGCTCGGCAACGCCGCGACGAATGTCGCGTTTCCGCTGTCTACGCTTTGCGTTGCGTCGGCGTTGTTGTTCGGCGTGGGCGGCGCGGCAACATTCAGTTTAAAACTCGGCGCAAAAAAAGAGGACGAGGCGGCAACGGCGGTCGGCAATGCTTCGGTGCTTTTGGCGGCTGTGGGTGTGGTTATCAGCGCGGTTGTGCTCATCTTTCTGCGCCCGCTGATGCGTGCGTTCGGCGCAACGGACGATGTGCTCTCCTATGCGCTTACCTATACGGGGATTACCGCCTACGGCTTCCCGTTTTTGATTTTTACCACGGGCGGCACGGCGCTGGTGCGTGCCGATGGCAGCCCGCGGTATTCTATGGTCTGTACGCTCACGGGCGCAATCCTCAATACGGTTTTAGACCCGATTTTTATTTTCGGTTTGCATATGGATATGGCGGGTGCCGCCGTGGCAACCGTCATCGGGCAAGTGGTGTCTGCTGTTATGGTTGCGGCGTATATGTTCCGTTTTCAAAGCGTACACTTGCAGAAAAAGCATTTCGTTTTGCATTTGCAAGACGCCCTGAAAATTGCCTCGCTCGGCACCTCGCATTGCTTTAATCAGTTGGCGATGATGGTGGTGCAAATCGTCTTAAACAATACAATGACCTATTACGGCGCGCAGTCGGTGTACGGCAGTGAAATCCCGTTGGCGTGTTCGGGCATTATTTCAAAGGTTACCATGATTTTCTTTTCGTTCGTCATCGGCATTTCGCAGGGCTTACAGCCGATTGTCGGCTATAATTACGGGGCGCAGAAGTATGCGCGTGTGCGCAAAACCCTGCGGCTGGCGCTCGCGTTCGGCACGGGGATTGCCGTGGCGTTTTACATTGTGTTTCAGGTATTTCCGCGGCAGATTATCGGACTGTTCGGCACGGGCGACGAAACCTATTTTGCCTTTGCCGAACGGTATATCCGCGTGTTTTTAATGGCGCTGTTTTTAGATGCCATTCAGCCGATTTCCTCGAATTTCTTCACCTCTATCGGCAAGGCGAAAAAGGGGATTTTGCTGTCATTGACGCGGCAGGTGATTTTCCTGTTGCCGCTTTTACTTGTGTTGCCGATTTTCTTCGGATTAGACGGCGCTATGTATGCGGGCCCGCTTGCCGATACCGTGGCGGCGGTGCTTTCGGGTGTGATGGTTGTCAAGGAATTCCGAAAGATGCGAAAAATCGAACGGCAGGCAGTTGCAGTGCCTGCGGAAATATGATACGATAAACCCGAAATTGCAGGCGAAAGGAAGTTTACGATATGCAAACTTATCCGCTGTATGAGAAAAAAGAAATTAAGGTCACGCCGAATAAAAAAGCGGTGCGCTTAGATTGTTATACCGTCGGCAATAACGCGCCGAGCGTGCTGATTTTACCTGGCGGCGCGTATTCTATGGTGTCCGATTTTAACGAGGGTAAGCCCTTTGCCGAATATTTTCAGGCGCACGGGTACAATGCGTTTGTGCTGTGGTATCGCGTGGGCGCGGCGGCACGCTATCCCGCCCCGATGGAGGATGTTGCGCGCGCGATGCAGTTTATCCGAAGCCACGCCGCCGATTGGAAGCTGGACAGCACCAAAATCGCGTTGATGGGCTCGTCCGCGGGCGGGCATTTGGCGGGCTTCTTCGCCGCGGAGTACGCGCGCTTTGACGGGGAATACAACGGTGCGGTCTACGGCATCAAGCCGTCGGCGGTGGTGCTTTGCTACCCCGTTGTGACCATGGGCAAATTGACGCATGCCGTTTCGCGCCGCCGTCTGTTGGGACTTTGGTCGGGGCATACCGAGCAGAACGCCGCTTCGGTGGAAAAGCGCGTGACCGAAAACTACCCGCCGACTTTTGTGTGGCATAATAAAGACGACCAATCCGTACCGTATGAAAACAGCGTAATGCTCAAAAATGCGCTCGACGAAAAAGGCGTGCGGTGTGAACTGCATTTGTACGAACACGGCGGGCACGGCATCGGTCTCGCGGAGGGCACGGACGCCGAAGGGTGGATTGACGATGCCTTCGCCTTTTTACAGTCCGTATTTACCGCGTGATTATTTGCAAAAATGCTTTTTGAGTCCCTTGCACAAAAAACACGCGGGGAAGCACAGCAAAAACCAAAAGAAGGAAAACAGCGGGCAAATCTGTCCCAATATATTCAACCGCCGCTCGCTGTAATCCCAAACATTCCAATGGAACAGACGGTTGACGAGCAGACCGACCGAAAACTCCAAAAAGGTTATTAGTAAACAGCCGAACGAACAGCGAAGCCAAAGCGGGCGCGCTTTGCATTTTTCGTTGATATGGTAAATGCCCAACAACGCCGCGCCGCCCGTCACGCCCATTGTCCAATGCGTAAACCCGCGAAACAGCACTTCGATAAGGCAGTAGAGCAGTGCGCCGAACGAATACACACAAAAATATTCCCGAAATTTTTTCATCGTATCACCGCTAACAGTATGGTCGAAAGCGTCCGCGTTTATCCAAGCGGCGAAAGAGGTTTTTATGAAAGTCAAATTCTATACACTCGGTTGCAAGGTCAATCAGTATGAAACCGAGGAAATCACAGAGCTGCTTTTGAAAAACGGCTACGAAATCACTTTGCAGGACAGCGAAGCGGAAATTTTCGTGGTCAATTCCTGCACCGTGACCGCTGAAAGTGACCGCAAAACGCGACAGTTGGTGCGGCGGCTCAAACGCCATTTCCCCGAAAGCACGGTAGTGCTGACGGGCTGTATGCCCCAGGCGTTTCCCGATGCGGCGTCGGCGCTGACGGCGGCGGACATTGTCATCGGCAATAAAAGCAATGTGACTTTGCCCCAAAAACTGCGCGCCTATTTTCAAACGCAAACGCGACAGGTCGCCGTGGAACAGCACAAAAGCGGCGAGCCGTTTCTCGGGGCGCCGATTACGGATTTTCACGAGCGCACCCGCGCTATTTTAAAAATTGAGGACGGCTGTGACCGTTTTTGCTCGTATTGCATCATTCCTACCGCGCGCGGGCGTGTGCGCTCCAAGTCGATTGCCGAAATCGAAAAAGAGGCGCAGGCATTAAGTGATGCGGGCTATCGCGAATTGGTGCTGGTCGGCATCAATCTTTCCGCCTACGGCAAAGACAGCGGCGAGCGCTTTACCGACGCTGTGGCGGCGGCGTGCGCGCCGTCGGGCGTTTTGCGCGTGCGGTTGGGCTCCTTAGAGCCCGACCACATTACCGGCGAAGTGATTGAAGCGCTTTCAAAATTGCCCAAACTCTGCGGGCAGTTCCACATTTCCTTGCAAAGCGGCTGTGACCGTACCTTACAGCGTATGAACCGCCACTACACGGCGGCTCAATATGCCGCCCTCGCCGGGAAACTGCGCGCCGCGTTTCCCGACTGCACCTTAACCACCGACATTATGGTTGGCTTTGCAGGCGAAACCGAGGAGGATTTTCAAGAAACCGTGGCATTCGCAAAGCAAATCGGGTTTGAAAAAATCCATGTGTTCCCGTATTCCGTGCGCGAGGGGACGCGCGCCGCGTCCTTTGACGGGCAAATTGAAAAATCCGAAAAAGAACGCCGCGCCGCCACACTTTTGGCAGTTGCCGCAGAAATGCGCAGTGCATTTTTGCAAAGCCAAATCGGCAAAACCGTCGAGGTGCTGTGTGAGCACAAAACCGAAAACGGCTTGCATTTCGGATACACGGCGAATTACACACCTGTGTATTTTAAAAGCGAGACCGCCGCGCCCGGTTCCCTTTGCCGCGTGACGCTCGAAAAATCCGACGGTGAGGCCGTCTACGGCGCAGAATTCTTACAAAAAAGTTAATAATTTTACAAAAAGCAACACCGCATTCTTACAAGTTAGTAACAATGCGGTGTTTTTGATTGACAAAGCATTCCCCGATAGGGTATAGTGGACTTGTAGGACACCACAGTTTGTGGTTAAAGGAGGTAACACTATGATTGAAGTACAAGGCGTAACCAAAAAATTCGGTTCGTTTACGGCAATCAGCGACATCAGTTTTACGGTCGGCGACGGTTCTTTGTACGGGCTCATCGGCTACAACGGCGCAGGCAAAACCACGCTGTTGAAAACGATTACGGGCGTGTATAAAGCCGAGGCGGGCAGGGTGCTTTTAGACGGCGAGGACGCGTTCGACAATGAACTGATGAAACAGCATATGTTCTATGTGCCCGATGACATCTATTTTCAGCCCTACGCCAATATGGAGAAAATGGCAAAGTTTTACAACGGCTATTATCCGGGGTTCAGTTTTGACACCTTTCATAAGCTGGCAGAGGTGTTCGGGCTGGATACAAAAGCACGCTTGAACGGCTTTTCCAAAGGGATGCAGCGGCAGGCGGAAATTGTGTTGGGCTTTGCCACACAGCCGTCGTTTATGCTGTTTGACGAAACCTTCGACGGCTTAGACCCCGCCAAACGCGCATTGATTAAAAATATGATTAACGAATATATGCAGGAGACAAACGCATCGATTATTGTTTCGTCGCATGACCTGCACGAATTAGAGGGGCTTTGCGATCACTTCGGCTTAATTAACGGCAAAAAGTTGGTGCTCGACTCGTCCATTTCGGAATTGAGCGAAAACCGCGCAAAATTCCGCTTGGTGTTCCAAGACGATGTGACAGAGGACCAAATCAAAGCCCTCGGCATTGATGTGAAATCCTATAAGAAAGACGGCAAAATGGTGCTTATCACCGTCAAGGGCGACGAAAAAGAGGCGACAGAAAAATTAAACGCGCTTTCGCCCGCCATGGTCGAAAGCCTGCCGCTGTCGTTAGAAGAAGTATTTTTGGACGAAATGGAGGGGACGGATTATGACTTCACCCAAATCTTTGCAAAATAACTTTGGTTATGCGTACCGCACGGGGATTCGGGATAATGCGCTGTTTGCGGCGCTGAACGCAGTTGTGATGTTCTTTTCCTTTTGCTTAACGCCGATACTTGTCTTCCGTGAGAAAACAAGCGTCAACCGCGAAACCGGTCAAATCACGAACATCAATTTTAAAGAGCAGTATACATTTTTGTTTTCCGACAGTATGGGCTATATGCGTTATATGGTCATTGCGGCGCTTTTGGGCATCGGGCTTTTAATGGGTATTGCGACCTTCCGTTTTATCACGGGCAAAAAGACCGTCAATGTCTATTACAGCCTCGGCATTAAGCGCACAAGGCTGTTTACGGCAAAATATTTGTCGGGGCTCACGCTCGTTGGCTTGTCGGTTGCCGTGCCGATGCTCGTCGCACTCCTTGTGAACTTGGTCGTGCTCGGCGCAAACCGCTATTTGTTCACCGCATTTTTCTATTTGCTCATCGGTATGTTCTCCGTGGTGGCGTTTTCCTATACGCTGACCGCTGTGGTGTTCACCACCGTCGGTACGGCATTTGAGGGCATTCTGTTTTCGGGCATTTTACTGCTGTTCCCTGAAATTCTGCTCACCTGCTTACAGGTGTTCATTCGTAAGTTGGTGCTTGGCACGCCGCTGGGCAGTAATTTTTCTTCCATGTATACAATGGGATATTATGCGGAGGACAGTATGCAAACGCTTCCGAAACAGTATCCGCAGTTTAATCCGCTTCGCTATATGTCGCAAGGCTTATATATCTATTCGCAAGGCGGCGTGGTCGGCAAATTGGCAGATTACAATAACGGCGGCAATATGATTGCGTGGAAAACGCCCGACTTTTTGGTGCCGATTATCTGGCTGCTTGTGACGGCGGCGCTGTTCGCCTTCGGCGTGTTCTTCTATGAGCGCAGAAAGGCGGAAATCGGCGGCTTTATCGGCAAAAACAAGGTGCTCAATTTTATCGGGATTTTCCTCGTCGGCATTTTCGGCTTTGCGATGGCGTTTGATTTGTTGCGAAACAAAGGTACGGTGCTTGCGATTGCGGTCGGCGTGGTTGTATTCATCGTGATTTACGCCGTGTTGAGTTTGGTTCTGCTTCGCAATATGCGGCAATTCGTCAAGGATTTGCCTGCTTTGCCCATTCAGTTGGCGTTGACCGCGCTGATTTTCGTGTTCTTTGCCACGGGCTATTTCGGCGCGGCAAACAAAATCCCCGAAACGGCGGACATTGCCTCGGCGCAAATTTCTTTGCCGTATCAAAATTATCAACTGCAACCGTCGGGTGACTACTACGGCTACTATATTGCGGGTATGCAAACAGCAGACACCGCACCGAAGGGCAACTATACCGAAAGTCAGGACATTGAATTTGTCCGCGGTGTGCACAAAATGCTGGTGGAGGCGGGCAAAACCGACCCGACCGTTTTGGACGAGAACTTTAACGGCGTGTACCCCGTGTCCGTGAAAATCGCGTATACCCTCAAAAACGGCAAACAGATTTTGCGCAATTACTACGGCGTGTCCGAGGATATTTTGCACGCCTTACAGCAGGCGGACAAAACCGCCTATCAGCAAAGTGTGCTCAACCGTATTTTCAAAGACGAACTCAAAAAGGTAGAGCGTCCGAAAGCTGACGGGATGAACGGTACGCTTTCCAACGGCGATATTCTCGCGTACAACGAGTATCGCAACATCCGCGCCGTGCGCGAAAGCGAGGACATTCGCCTTTACAATAAGACTTTAACCACGGAAACAAAATTGGAATTAACCACCGAACAGCGGCAGACCTTGCTTGACTGCCTGTACAAAGATTTGTCGGCGCAAACACCCGAAAATCACTACAATCCGCAGGAAAGCTTGGGACTCATCACTTTTCATTTGATTGCAGATGAGAATGCGGATGTGTCGCTGACAGATACGGTCATTTACGAGGATGTCACCGCCGTATACGATGCGGAAACCGCGATTGACCAAGTTATCGGCGAGGACAGCGAATTTGCCGAGGACGATGTATTTACCGGAAAAACAGCGACAGACGGCTTGCCGAACTTCTATATCACCGCCGATATGGTCAACACCGTAACGTTTTTAAAATCCGTTGGCTATTACGATGCGCTGACCGGTGACAAAACGCTGAAAGCCATTTACGGTACAAAGGTCGCAGAGCGTTTTTTCTATTCCTGTTATGACAGTTGGGTGGCAAACGGGGACACCTTTACCTGTGAGTTTATCGGCGAAAGCAGTACCTCGGACAATTATGCGGAGTTCACAGGCAACTATGAAGGCATTTCTGCCGCGGACAAACCGACCGTTTACAAAACGACCGACAATTCGACGATGCAGTCGATTTACAAGAATATTGTCACCCGTGCAGAGTTATCCCCGAACGATTATATTGTGGTACTCGAATACACGGACGGCACTTACGCGAAAGCCTATGTCCACGCGGAGAAAATGCCCGATGCCGTCAAAACGGAAATTGAGAAAAATAAACCGGCAGAGAGTTTCTATTGGTAATCTTCCCATATTATACGAAAGCAAGCGCAATCGGTTTTTGACGATTGCGCTTTTTTTACACGGATTTTACTTATTCATACTTTACTAAATTTCCTTTTTGTGGTATTCTTTTTTGTGTACTTTGTGAGAGGTGAGGTGGCGTATTTCGTATGAAAAAAGAAAAATCCAAATTGCAGGGAAATAAAGGCTTTGTTGTGCCGCGCAAAGAATTCCAAATGTTTGCCGTCGGTGCGATGGGGCAGGGTATGATTTATGCGATGATGTCCAGCTACATCAGCGACTATTATTTGAATGTGTTGCAGTTGGCACCAATGTTCGTCCTGCTTTTGATGTTGCTTGCGCGCATTTGGGATGCGATTAACGACCCGCTGATGGGAATGATTGTAGACCGCCGCACCACCAAACACGGCAAAATGAAGCCGTATATCCTGTACGCGGCCGTTCCGATTGCGGTGCTGACGATTTTGATGTATTTAAGCCCTGACTTGCCGAAAACACAGCTGATGATTTATTCAGCGGTTGTGTATGTGCTGTGGGGTATGATTTACACCATGGCGGATGTGCCGTTTTGGAGTCTCCCCAATGTGATGACGCCGAACGCCGAAGAGCGCGGCTCGGTGATTTCGTTCGGCAGAACCTTAAACGGCGTCGGCTCTGCCGTGCCCGAAGTGCTGTTTTTGGTTATCGGTTTAACGCTGCCCAAAATTCTCGGCACTTCCGACGGATTGGAATATAACAAAAAGAAATATTTGATTATGGCGATTGTCACCGTTGTCATTGGTATTTTGCTGTACATCAATACATATTTCCATGTCAAAGAGCGTGTGGTACTGCCCGTCCGCAAGCCACAGCCCGGCGAGCCGTCACAGCTTTCCCGCATTTTCAAATGCAAGCCCTTAATGCTGGTCATTTTGATGGGCGTGCTTTCGAGCGGCAGATATATGGTGCAGGCGGCGGCGGTGCATGTTGCGCGGTATGCGTTCTATATCGGACCGGATTTGACGGGACTGACCGAAGCCCAGCGCATTGAAGCGATTGACGCGAGCGTCTCTACGGTCAAAACGATTTTTCAGGTCTGCGCGATTGTCGGTATGTTCGGTGCAATGCTGTTTATGCCCGTACTGATGAAAAAGTTTGACTATAAAAAAATCGTAATTACAACTTGCCTGTTGGGCTTTGTCGCCAGCATTTTTACCACGCTCATCGGTTGGTTTACAATGAACTTGTATATCTGCATTCCCTTTATCCTCATTTCCTGCATTCCGTTGGGCGTGCTCAATGTGATTTCCTACGCGATGATTGGGGACTGCTTGGATTATATGGAACTGACCACGAGCTTCCGCGACAACGCGCTCGGCTCGGCGTGCCAAGGCTTTGTCAACAAGCTCGGCAACGCGCTTGCCACCTCGGGGATTGTGCTGATGTATATGTTTATCGGGTTAGAGCCCGAAAAAATGCTGAGCTCGACTGCCGTGGTTGCGGCAACAGAACTTGCGGCGAATCAGCGGTTTGCGATGTTCTCGCTTGTGTCCGTTGTGCCGGGCGTCAGCCTGTTGTTGTGCGCCATTCCGATGTTTTTCTACAAAATTTCAGGGAAGGAAAAGCAACGAATTCTGACTGCGCTTGCCGAGAAACGCGAGGCAGAGGGCATTGCCGTCACCCCCGAAGCGTAAAATTTGCAGTACAGAAAAAATCTAACAGAAATCGGGGCGACCGTTTGGTCGCCCTTTTTATTTGTCTGCATCAAAAATAAAAAATTATAAAAACAAGAGAAAACGGGAGAAAATACGAGAAAATTATTGATTTCACAGAAAAAACGCACAGTCAAAATCAAATTTGACCTTTTTTGACCTTTGACTTTTCCTGCCCTTTGGGTATAATAATACTTGTCAAAGGTCAAAGATAGTCAAAGTCAAACTTCAAAAGAATATCCGAGACCGAATCACAATAACCGAGGTGAATGGGAAAATGAATTTAAGCAAAGAAATCGCCGATTTAATTGTGCAAATGCTCGGGGACACCGGCACGGCGGAAATCCGCCGCAATGATTTGGCGGAGCAAATCGGCTGTGTGCCGAGCCAAATCAACTATGTGCTGTCCTCCCGCTTTACACCCGAAAACGGCTATATCGTCGAAAGCCGTCGTGGGGGCGGCGGGTACATTAAAATTACCCGTGCCACATATAATTATGAAACGCTGAAAATGCACCTCATCAATTCCATCGGCGATAAAATCGACGAAAAGGCCTGCCGCGCCAATTTGCAAAATCTACACGCGCGAGGGCTTTTGAGCGACAAAGAGGTGTCCGTGATGTATGCGGCGTTGCGCGACAACACCTATCGCGATTTGCCGCCTGACGCGCGTGACCGCGTGCGCGCCTCCGTTTTTAAGCAAATGTTACTTGCCACCATGCAGTAAAGGAGAGATTGTTATGCTGTGTCAAAACTGTAAAAAACATGAAGCAACCACCCATATTAAACGCATTGTCAACGGCGAAAGCACCGAAGCGCATCTTTGCGCCGACTGTGCAAAATCCCTTGGCTACTCGAATGCCTTTTCGGATTTCGGCTTCGGCTTTTCCGATATGTTAAGCTCCTTTTTCGAGCCCGCCGCCGTCGGCCGTTTGAGCAACAGCGTTTTGCGCTGTGAAAAATGCGGCTGTACCTTTAACGATATTGTCAAAAGCGGCAAGGTCGGCTGTGCGGACTGCTACGAAACCTTTTACGATAAGCTGATGCCCTCCGTGGAACGGATTCACGGGCGCACCCAGCACGAAGGCAAAATCCCGAACGGCTCGCCCGTACAAAAGAAAAATTCCCGTATCGACGAATTGCGTGAGCAGTTGCAAAACGCCGTGAATTTGCAGGATTACGAAACGGCGGCGTCTTTGCGAGACCAAATTAAAGCATTGGAACAGGAGGGCACGGAAAATGGCTAAATGGTATTTGGGTGAAGGCGAACAAAGCGATGTTGTCATCAGCACGCGCATTCGATTGGCGCGTAACTTAGCGGATTACCCGTTCCCCGCACGGTTAGATACAAAAACCCGTGTGGCGGTCAACGAGTTGGTGCGGGACGCGGTTCCCGCCGCCGCAAGCTTGCACTATATCGAAATGAAAACCTTAACGCAGGCACAAATTGTGTCCCTTGCCGAACGGCATATCATCAGCCCCGAGTTTGCGTCCTCTGCCGACGGGCGTGCGCTGTTATTGTCCGATGATGAAGAAATCAGCGTGATGCTCAATGAGGAGGACCATATCCGCTTACAGGTGATGAAGCCCGGTCTTGCCCTTTTGGAAGCGTATGATACGGCGGATAAATTGGACACCGCGATAAATGATAAACTGCGGTTTGCCTTTGACGAGCACCTCGGGTACTTAACGGAATGCCCCACCAATCTCGGTACGGGTATGCGCGCATCGGTGATGCTGCACCTGCCCGCATTAACGGCGCTTAACCGCGTCGGTACTTTGGCGGCAACCGTTTCCAAACTCGGGTTAACCATTCGCGGCGCCTACGGCGAAGGCTCTGCCCCCTTAGGGGATTTGTACCAAATCAGCAACCAGGTGACCTTGGGCATTTCCGAAAAATCGGCAATCGAAAACCTAAAAACCATTGTGCTTCAACTTGCGGCGCAGGAGCGTGCGGCGCGAACGGAGCTTTTAAAAACGGTCGAAACCGAGGATATGATTTACCGTGCATACGGTGTCTTAAAATCGGCAAGACTTTTAAATACAAAGGAATTTATGCAGCTGGCATCACAGGTGCGTATGGGCGCGGTCGGCGGCGTTTTGCAGGTCGATGCGAACGCCATCAACGATTTGATGTTCACCTTACAGCCGGCGGGTATCAATACCTTGGCGGGCAAAACCTTAGACGCGCACGAACGCGATATGGAACGCGCCAAGATTGTGCGAGAAAGACTGTAAATCTGCCTTTCTCGTGGAAAGGAGAGATTTTGTATGTTTAAATTCACGGGCTTTACGGAAAAAGCCAATAAATCCTTAAACGCCGCAGTATCGGCGGCGGAAAATTTGGGGCATACCTACATCGGCAGTGAGCACCTGCTTTTAGGGTTGTTGTCGGATACTTCGACCGTTGCGGGTGCGGTGCTGGCGAATAAAAAAATCACCTACGACCAAGTCGAAACCTATATCAAACAGACTGTCGGCGTCGGTGTGCCCACCGAGCTTGTGCCCGACGATTTCACCCCGCGCAGTAAAAATATCATTGAAACCGCCGCGTCTTTGGCACGCGGTATGGGACAGCCGCTGGTCGGCACGGAATATGTCTTGCTTGCCATTGTGCGCGAGCAATCCTGCGTGGCGGCACAAATCCTGCGGCAGTTCGGTGCGTCTCTAAGTGACATTGTCAACGAGTTATCCAAAAATATGATGCGTGCCCCGCAAAACGGCGCGGCAGACTCAGACGACGGTGCAAACGGTGATGCGGTGCTGTCACAGTTCGGGCGCGATTTGACGAAATTGGCGCGCGACGGCAAAATCGACCCCGTCATCGGGCGGCAAAATGAAATTGAACGCGTTATTCAGATTTTGAGCCGCCGCACCAAAAATAACCCCTGCTTAATCGGCGAGCCCGGCGTGGGCAAAACCGCGATTGCCGAGGGGTTGGCGTTGAAAATCGTTTCGGGTGAAGTGCCCGAAATGCTGAAAGATAAAAAAATTGTCTCTCTCGATTTGACGGGTATGGTCGCGGGCACCAAATACCGCGGTGACTTCGAGGAACGCATTAAAAAGGTCATTGACGAAGTCAAAGCGTCGGACGATATTATCCTGTTTATCGACGAGGTGCACACCCTCATCGGTGCAGGCAGTGCCGAGGGTGCGGTAGACGCCGCCAATATTTTGAAGCCCTCTTTGGCGCGCGGGGAATTGCAGGTTATCGGTGCAACAACGATTGAAGAATACCGCAAAAACATTGAAAAGGACGCCGCACTCGAACGCCGTTTCCAGCCGATAACCGTCGGCGAACCGAGTGAGGAGGAAGCGGTCGAAATCCTCAAAGGTATCCGCGACAAATACGAGGCGCACCATAAGGTGAAAATTACCGATGCGGCAATCACCGCGGCAGTACAACTGTCTGCGCGTTATATCGGTGACCGCTATCTTCCGGATAAGGCAATTGATTTGATAGACGAAGCGGCTTCGCGCGTAAGGCTACAAACCTTTACAGCGCCGCCGGACATCAAAGAAATGGAAACGCGCAAAAAGGAACTGGAAGCCGAAAAACAGACGGCAGTCAACAAGCAAGACTTCGAACGCGCCGCCGCCTTGCGGGACGAAGAACGCAAGCTTTCGCTGGAACTCGAAAACAAACAGCAGGCGTGGCTGAAAGAAACGGGGCACAGTCGCGATGAAGTCGGCGAAACCGAGGTTGCGGAAATTGTCGCCTCGTGGACGGGAATTCCGATTACCCAACTGACCACCGAGGAAAGCGAACGGTTGTTGCATATGGAGGAGGAACTGCACCGCCGTATTGTCGGGCAGGAGGAAGCCGTCAAAGCCGTATCCCGCGCCATTCGCCGCGGCAGAGTGGGCTTGAAAGACCCCAAAAAGCCGATTGGCTCGTTCATCTTTTTAGGTCCCACGGGTGTGGGCAAAACCGAGCTTTGCAAAGCGCTTGCCGCCGCAATGTTCGGCGACGAAAACGCAATGATACGCTTAGATATGTCCGAATATATGGAAAAACACACCGTTTCGCGCCTTGTCGGCTCGCCGCCCGGTTATGTCGGCTATGACGAGGGCGGGCAACTGACGGAAAAGGTCAGAAGAAAGCCCTATTCCGTGGTGCTGTTTGATGAAATCGAAAAAGCACACCCCGATGTGTTCAATATGCTGTTGCAAATTCTCGATGACGGCATTTTGACCGACAGCCAGGGGCGGCGCGTGGACTTCAAAAACTGCATTATCATTATGACTTCCAATGTCGGTGCAAAACTGATTACCGCGAAACAAGCCGCATTCGGCTTTGCGGACAGCGCCGAGGAACGCGAACAAAACGATGAAAAAATCAAAGAAGCGGTCATGGGTGAGCTCAAAAACACCTTCCGTCCCGAGTTTTTAAACCGCGTCGATGACATTATCGTGTTTAAGCGTTTGCAAAAGCAAGAAATCCGCGAAATCGCGAAACGTCTGCTTGACAATTTGAAACAGCGCACGGCATCGCTCGATATAACCGTTGATTTTTCCGACGAAGCGGTCGACAAAATCGCCGACGCGGGCTTTGATGAGGTCTACGGTGCGCGCCCCTTGAAACGCGCCATTCAAAGCAAAATTGAGGACGCGCTGTCCGAAGAAATGCTCAAAGGCAATGTGCAGGCGAATAAGCACTACCTTTGCACCGTGGACGGCGACACATTCGTGTTTCGTGAAATCTCTGCCGAACCTGTAAGTGAAACAACCGAATAAGTTTTGCACAAATCGGATTTTTCCTCTTGACAGAATCTAAAAAATCCCTATAATAAATAGTGCAAGGCGAACGAATGTTCGATTACAACACCTATTGCAGTGAAAAATCTGCACATAGGTGTTGTTTTCTTTTACAAACGAAAGGAGAATGCTATGAATTTGCAAATGCCCGACACGCCGATTTTGTTGTCGGGGGAGGACTATGCGTATTTGTCCGAATGCTTTGAACCCTTGACAGCCGCGGATTTTAAGAACGGCGCGGCGGCGAAATATGTGGTACAACGCAAAACGGATACCTTGGGGCGGCTGGTGCGCCACGCACTCGAAACAGAGCTGAATGCCGAAGAACGGTGTATTGCAAAACTGCTGTTTATGGAGGGTGTTTCCGTGTCACAGGCGGCGCGCACCTGCGGCATCACACGCCAGCGCGTCTATACACTGTCCCAAAAAGCGGACTCTAAACTGCGCGCGTGTTTACAATATCCCTTTTTAATGGATTTCAGCCTTGTAAATCCCGCAAAACCCTTTCATCAAACTTTACAACAATTCGGAGGGACCCAATGAAACAAAACATTTTACAAGTTGCGGTGACTGCCGCACCCGAAGTGCAAACCGATACTTTGCAGGCGGGCAAAATGTATGAGCACAACGCCACGGCACTTGTGTTCACACTCGAAGAAAGCCTCATTTTACCCGAATATCGGTATTATGCGGAATTCGTCACCGTTTCGGGCACGGCACGCACAGAATATTTGACGCCTGACGAGAACAATCAAATTATGGTTGATTTACCCGTGGAAGTGACTTCGCAAATGACCGCGCTTTGCGTGTTTAATATCGTGCAGATTGCCGATAACGGCAAAACCGAGCAGGTGATTAAAGCGAAAACCGTGCGGCTGTATTTTTCTGCTTTGGAAAATACAGACCGCCTGATTGACGAAAATCACGCGTTTTCGGTCAACCAACTTTTAGAGGCAATTCGGCAAAATACCTTCAAAGGCGAAAAGGGCGACAAAGGCGATGCTTATATTTTGACCGATGCCGACCGCACCGAAATCGCCGCAAAAATAAACGAAGATTTTTACGGGTTGCCGCTTTTTCATCGCGTCAGCGGGTCAACCCGTATGACGCTTGTCGGCGCGGGAACAGGCGGGGAGATGCGCTCCCTTACGGTGCGCCCGCGCGGCGGTGCGGCGGTATCCGCAGTGAAATTGACCTTCGGCGAAAATCTGTTGGAACCGTTTTTGGACAGTTCGCGTTACAATACATTCGGCGAAGCGCAAAAAAACTATGTAACCATACAGTTGCAACTGAAACCGAACACCGAGTATGTTTTATCAAAACTGTATGCGGGCGTATCGAAACGCGCAACCTCCTTTTTGGAATACGGGAGCACTTCTGTACTGTTCTGCCATCCGACAAACGATATCAATAACCTGACAGAAATCTGCTTTACAACCGATGAGAGCGGGATTGCCTCCATTCGCAGTACGGGAATTTATCTTTCGCAAGCGCGCTATGCGGAAATCCTGTCGTATGACTGGGCGGGCTTAACCTTGATGGAAACATCAAGGTCTTTGCTGTGCAGTCAAACATTTTCTGAGCCGCTTTACGGTATCAGCGAAAGCGTCGCGGATTATTTTGATTTTGTTGACGGAAAAACGCATCGGTATACTGCCGCGATGTCGCTGACCGAGAGCGCAGTAGCAGGCGTCGAACCGTCTGTGGTGCGGATTGGTGCAAGAACCGTTTATGCTTATACCTTGCCATTGCCGCAGGGAAAGGCTAAAAAATCCGGCGAAACCGTAGGGTATTGCAGTGTTGCACCGACTTTGCAAAGCCCGATTTCGGCGAATACAGACGAGCAAACCCTGCCGCAAAACGGAGAAACGGTTGTGGGTGTTTATTTCGGCACAGACAAGCAAGCCGTTATTGTCTATGCAGAGGCGGCACCCGAGGCGTTTGCAGCCTATTTACAGCAGTTGTCTCTGGAAAACACGCCGTTTACGGTGATTTACTGCCTTGCCGTCCCGCAAGAGGAAGAAACTGCACAGTCGAAGACGCTTGTATTTCCGTATGCGTCGTGTGTGTTGCATATTGCCGACGATACGGTCACGGCACAGGTTTGGTATGCGGCAGATATTTCTTGCGAAATGCAAGGTTTAGAGGCAAGAATAAAGGCTTTGGAGAATAGAATAGAACAGGGAGGAATTTAACTTGGAAAAACTTTATGATGGCATTGATGTGTCAAAATGGCAGGGCGATATAGACTGGCAAAAGGTAAAGGCGTCCGGTGTGCAGTTTGCAATACTGCGTGCAGGGTACGGCAGATTTGCCGGACAGACAGACAAAACTTTTGCGCAAAACTATCACAAGGCAAAAGCGGCAGGGCTTTTTGTCGGCGCCTATCATTACAGTTACGCTAAAAACGCGGAACAGGCAAGGGCAGAAGCCGAATATTGCCTGTCTCTTATCAAGGGAAAAGTCTTTGATTTCCCGATTTGTTATGATGTAGAGGACGACAGCCAAAAGGATTTGTCAAAAGACGAAATTTCTGAAATCGTTACCGCATTTTGTGAAACACTTGAGAAAGCCGGCTATTATGTCAGTGTTTATATGAACCTTGCGTGGCTGAATACCAAGCTGCGGGAGGATATCTTTGAAAAATACGATATTTGGCTTGCACATTGGGCAAAGGAAACAACCTGTAAACGCGCATACGGGATTTGGCAATACACCTCCGGCGGGCAGGTGAACGGCATCAAAGGCAATGTGGATTTAGACTGCGCTTATAAGGACTATCCGAAAATTATGCGTAATAACGGTCTGAACGGATACCGCAAAACGGAAAAACCCTCTGTGCCGACTGCACCCGCACCAGCGTTCACCCCGAAAATGATGGTGACGCTCAGCAACACGCCGCTGTATGTTTCCGCGACCGCAAAAACGGTGGCGGCAAGAAAATCGGGTACTTTTTATATCTATGACGGTAAGGAAATAAACGGAAGATACCGCATTACTTCATCGCCCGAGCGTGCAGGCAAAACACCGATTTCCGCAAATGTCACAGGCTATGTCAACAAAGCCGATTTGAGGTGAGCGTATGCCCGAAAAGGATTTGTATGAACACAGAATTGTAACATTGGAAGCAGATGTAAAACACCTATATTCCAAAGTGAACGGATTTGCTGTGACAAGTGCCGAACTGAACACAAAACTCGACAGTATGCTCGTCACCTTGGGCGAGCTCAAAGAAAGCATTAAAGCAGTCAGCACGCGTCCTGCTCGGTTGTGGGATAAACTGATTATCGCTGTGATAACCGCATTCGGCACGGCGCTTGGCACCGCAATTTGGATGCTTTTGAAAACAGGAGGCTGAAATGGATTTTTTGCAGTATATTACACAAAACGCACTGATTTTAATTCCGGCTTTAAACATCCTCGGTATGATTTTAAAGGGATTTGAAAAAATTCCCGATAAATTTATTCCGCTGATTTTGCTGGTATTCGGTGTGGCGGGTACGCTGGCACTTGCGGGCTTATCCGCGGACGCCGTCGTACAGGGAGTGCTGGTTACAGGTGCGGCTGTATACGGCAATCAGATTGTTAAGCAAATGAAAAAGGAAGAATAGCCTTTTGCAAACGGGAAAAGGGACGGCAGATGCACTGCCGTCCCTTTATGCAATATCCCTAAAATTTCCACCTGCTATTCTCACGAAAAAAACCGATTTCGGTTGACTTTCCGCATATAAAAAAGTATACTATAATCTGTATATATATGTACTATTATAAGAAGGGAGAAAGGGCGCGTGTATACCGGCTTTAAGCGCTTATTTGATATTTTTTCCTCTTTTGCGGCAATTGTGTTGCTGTCCCCGTTGCTATTGGTGTTGGCAATTCTGATTAAGGCAACCTCAAAAGGCCCCGTGCTGTTTAAGCAGAAGCGGGTGGGCAGGGGAAAAAACCACTTTATGATTTGGAAATTCCGCACGATGCGGACGGATACCCCGAAAGATTGCCCGACACATATGTTGGAAAATCCCGATCGGTACATAACCGGTATTGGCAAATTCTTACGAAAGACCAGTTTGGACGAACTGCCGCAGTTATTCAATATTTTAGCAGGGCAAATGTCTGTTATCGGACCGCGACCGGCGCTTTGGAATCAATACGACTTGATTGAAGAACGCGACAAGTACGGCGCGAACGATATACGCCCCGGACTTACCGGCTGGGCGCAGATTAACGGGCGCGATGAACTGCCGATTGCCGAAAAAGCCGCGCTTGACGGCGAGTATGTCCAAAAATGCGGCTTGAAAATGGATTTGAAGTGTTTGTTCGGCACCGTGAAAAATGTACTGACCGGCGCGGGCGTTGTGGAAGGTGCGTCCGAAGAACCGACAGAGCAAGCAGATGAGGTGAATTTGTGAAAATAATGGTGTTGTCTGCACATACTTCATCGTTGTTTTGGTTCCGTATGAATATGATGCAGGCTTTTTTGGAAAACGGGCATACGGTTTATGCCGTCGGCTCTGAAGCGGAAAGCGAATGGAGCGAGCGGTTTGCGGCGCGGAATATTACATACCGCCAAATCCCCGTCAGCCGGAACGGTACCAATCCGCTGAACGATTTACAGACCTACCGTGCGATTTGCGCGTTGCTTCGCGATATTCAGCCGGATAAGATTTTTGCCTATCAGGCAAAAGCCATTGTTTACGGTGCGATGGCGGCAAAGCAATGCGGGATTTCCGAATTTTATACGCTGATTGCCGGTCTCGGCTCTGTATTTCGCGGCAGTGGCTTGAAAACCAATTTGGTGCGTACTGTGCTGACTGCGCAGTATCGGTTTGCCTGTCGCCAAAGTAAGGCTGTGATTTTTCAGAATAACGATGACCGCGCAGAGCTGGTTCGTCGCAACATTGTTCAAACGGAAAAAACCGAAATCATCAACGGCTCGGGTGTGGATTTGGAACAGTTTACGGAAAAGCCTCTTCCACAGCAAATACGATTTCTGTTTATCGGTCGGCTGATTAAGGACAAAGGTGTTATGGAGTATTTAGAGGCATGCCGAAGGCTGAAAACGGTGTATCCCGAGGCGGAATGTATGCTCATAGGTCCTTTTGACAGCAATCCCTCCGCCTTACAGCCGGAAGAACTTTCCGCATATACTGCGGACGGTACGGTGGAATATTTCGGCGAACAGTCCGATGTGCGTCCGTATTTGGAAAAAACAGCGGTGTTTGTGTTGCCCTCCTACCACGAGGGAACGCCGAAAACCGTTTTGGAGGCGATGGCGACGGGTCGCGCGGTGATTACCACGGACGCCCCCGGATGCCGCGAAACGGTCACAGACGGTGTGAACGGGCTGTTGGTCGAGACGAAAAACGCAGAAGCAGTTGCAAAAGCGATGCAGACGCTGTACGAAAATCCGAAACAGTGCGCGGCGTTCGGTGCGGCAGGACGAAAAATCGCCGAGGAAAAATATGATGTAAACAAGGTCAATGCGGCCATCATGAATATTATATCCATTGAAAAGGAAAGGAAGAAAGAAAATGTCCTTGTATGAAAAACTTGTAAACGGTGAAGAGAAATTATCTCTGGTGGGGCTTGGCTATGTGGGTATGCCCATAGCGGTTGCTTTTTCGAAAAAAGTGCAGGTTGTCGGTTTTGACTTGAACGCGAAAAAAATCGAACTGTATAAAAACGGGATTGACCCCACCAACGAAGTCGGCAACGATGCCATTAAAAATTGTGCGGTGGATTTCACGGCGGATGAAACGAAGCTGAAAGAAGCAAAATTCCATATTGTTGCTGTGCCGACGCCTGTAAATGATGACCACACGCCCGATTTGACCCCTGTGGAGGGCGCGTCTGAGATTGTCGGCCGAAATTTGCAAAAAGGCTCTATCGTTGTATATGAAAGTACCGTTTACCCCGGTGTGACCGAGGATATCTGCATCCCGATTTTGGAAAAAGAATCGGGACTGAAATGCGGTGTGGATTTTAAAGTGGGTTACAGCCCCGAACGCATCAATCCCGGTGACAAGGTACATAGATTGGAAACCATCACCAAAATCGTCAGCGGTATGGACGAAGACTCGTTAGAAGAAATTGCAAATGTGTATGAATTGGTGGTGGAAGCAGGCGTGCACCGTGCTGAAAGCATCAAAGTTGCCGAGGCGGCAAAGGTGATTGAAAACAGCCAGCGCGACATCAACATCGCCTTTATGAATGAACTTTCCATTATTTTTAACAAAATGGGCATTGACACACAGTCCGTCTTAAAAGCGGCAGGTACAAAGTGGAATTTTTTAAAATTCTACCCCGGTCTTGTCGGCGGGCACTGCATCGGTGTTGACCCCTATTATTTGACTTACAAGGCAGAGGAAATGGGCTATCACAGCCAAATTATTCTGTCCGGCAGACGCATCAACGACGATATGGGCAAATATGTTGCCGAAAGCACGGTGAAAAATTTAATTAAAGCCGATGTTTCTATCAAAAATGCAAAGGTAGCAATTTTGGGCTTTACCTTTAAGGAGAATTGCCCCGATACGCGCAATACAAAAATTGTTGATATTTACAACGAACTGAAAGAATACGGGATTACCGCAACGATTGCCGACCCCGCCGCCGATGCGGAGGAGGCAAAGCGGCTTTACGGCATTGAATTTGTGGATATGGACACGGTTCAAGATTGCGATGCTGTGATTTTGGCGGTTGCGCATGAGCAGTTTAAAGACCTTTCCGCCGCCGACTTTGAAAAAATGTTCAAAGCGGGCGACAACAGCAAAAAGGTACTTGTGGATATTAAGGGCCTTCTCGACCGCAAAGCATACGAAGCGGCAGGGTATAACTACTGGAGACTGTAATGAGCAAAATCGGTGCAAAAGACAGTTATGCACTTTCCTGTGTTCGTGTGCTTGCCTGTATGATGATTGTTGTCTGTCATCTTTTCAGTGCCTCTGCCGTTCCTGTACTTCGTGCGGTGGCACAGATGCTGAATTGTGCGATTTATATATTCTTCTTCATTTCCGGATATTTGTTTTCTACGCGGTGCATAGAGAAACCGCGCAGTTGGCTTAAAAACCGTTGGCTGCGTTTGGCGGTGCCGGAGTACATCTATATTATAATTGCAATTATCTATTGTTCTGTTTTAACGGGCGCTTTTGCTATGCCGTTAAAGGGCTTTGCGGTTTGGCTTTTCAATTTGCAGGGCTTTGTACCGATGGGCTTGCAAGAAGGCGTTACGGGGCATTTATGGTTTTTGACGTTTATTGCTGTTTGCTATTTAGTAACGCCGCTTTTGCAAAAACTGCAAAGCAAAAAAAGCTCTGTTAAGCTTATGCTGGTTGCTGCGCTGGTGCTTTTGCAAATCGGTCTGTATTTATTGTTTAAACAACCCTGCTTCCAATTTATGGCGGGAGTAGCTGTCTATACAGGTGCTTATTTTTATGCAGAGCCGCTTTTGCGCGGGTTGAACTGGAAAACTGTTCTTGCGGTAGGGGTCTTTGCCGGAGGAGTTGGTGTTTTGCGGCTTGTTCTCAGCAAACAGGCAGAAGCCGCCGACGGCATTTTTGCCGCGGTTTATGACGGCGCAGTGGCAGTATATGCGAATGTGCTGATAGCTGCGTTTTTGACATTGGCAGGCATTTGGTTTGTTCGGGTTGCTTACCGTGTACTGTTGCCCTTACAAAAACCGCTTCTCTTTTTGGACAAACTCTCCTATGAAATCTATATTGTGCACTATATGTTTATTCAAGGCGCGGTGTCGCTGTTGCACAGTACCCGATTAATGCCGATAAATTTGTTGCTGATTTTAACGGCGTCTTTACTGTATGCGATTCTGTTGCATTGGCTTTCTTCAAAAATAATGAAAAGCATAAAAAATTTAAAAGCATAAAAGTTTAAAAAAGTTAGGATGTTTACTTATGGGCTATAAAGCATTACAGTTCCCCGAAAATACCACTTTTCTCGTTACGGGTGCGGCGGGTTTTATCGGTTCTAACCTTTGCGAGGCAATCCTTGAAAAGGGTTGTAAAGTAAAAGCGCTTGACGACCTTTCCACAGGGAAACAGGCAAATGTGGATATGTTTAAGGACAATCCGAATTACACCTTTATCAAAGGCGATATTAAGGATTTGGACACCTGTATGGAAGCCTGCAAGGGTGTGGACTATGTCTTAAACCAAGCGGCGTGGGGCAGTGTCCCGCGCTCCATTGAAATGCCGATTTTCTATTGCAAAAACAATATTGAGGGTACGCTCAATATGTTAGAGGCGGCGCGTCAAAACGGCGTGAAAAAGTTTGTGTATGCGTCCTCCTCCTCGGTTTACGGCGATGAGCCGAATTTGCCGAAAACCGAAGGGCGCGAGGGCAATTTGCTTTCGCCCTATGCGCTGACCAAACGCTGTGACGAGGAGTATGCAAAACTCTATACCAAACTTTACGGCTTGGATACCTACGGTATGCGGTATTTCAATGTGTTCGGGCGGCGGCAAGACCCCGACGGTGCATACGCCACAGTCATTCCGAAGTTTATAAAACAACTGATGAACGGTGAAACGCCCACCATCAACGGCGACGGCAGACAAAGCCGCGACTTCACCTATATCGACAATGTCATTGAGGCAAACCTGAAGGCGTGCTTGGCGCCGCACGAAGCGGCAGGAGAGGCGTACAACATTGCCTACGGCGGCAGAGAGTATTTGATTGACATTTACTACGGGCTTACCAAGGCGCTCGGCGTTTCGGTAGAGCCGAATTTCGGCCCCGACCGCAAGGGCGATATTAAGCACTCCAACGCCGATATTTCCAAGGCAAAGCGTTTGCTCGGTTATGACCCCGAATACAGTTTTGCAGACGGTATTCAACTTGCCATCCAATGGTATAAGGAGAATCTTTAATGGCGCCGATACGCGTACTGCAAATATTCGGTTCGTTGAATATGGGCGGTGCGGAAACCCGAATGATGGATATTTACCGTGGGTTGGATAGAGAAAAGTATGCCTTTGACTTTTTGACAATGGATTTGTCCGAACAGTATTACGAGGCGGAAATTCGAAACTTGGGCGGTAGGATCTTTAAACTTCCGCCGCCGCGTGTAAATCCCCTTGCCAATCTGCGCGCAATTGAAAAAATACTGCGTGAAAACGGGCCGTATGACGCGGTGCATGCGCATACTTCTTTTCATTGCGGTTTTGCCGTGCTTGCCGCCGCGCGTGCAGGTGTGCCGGTGCGTATTGCGCATTCCCGTACAACGGGTAGCAAACAGGGCGGCATAAAGCAAAAAATTATGCTTGCGGTTGGGCGCGCGCTGATTGCACGGTATGCCACACACCGTTTGGCAATTTCCGAAGCGGCGGCGCGCTATTTGTTCGGGAAAAACGCACTGCAAAAACAGAATGTGCGTGTTTTGCCGAATGCGATTGATACAACGCCCTATTTTTCGTCGCCCGATTGTTCGGTTGTGGATTTGTATGAAAGTTTCGGTCTTTGCAAAAACGATTTTATCATTGGGCACATCGGTCGCTTTGCACCGATGAAAAATCAGGCGTTTTTGCTGGATTTGTATCGCGCCGTTTTAGAAAAAAAGCCCAATGCGCGGCTTGTGTTTATCGGAGACGGCAGTATGCGTGCCGATATCGAGGCAAAAGCGGCACAGTATGGTCTTACCGACCGCGTTGTGTTTACGGGTGTACGCAATGATGTCTACCGTTGGCTGCATCTTTTTGATGTGGTGGTGATGCCCTCACTGTATGAAGGGCTTTGCGGCGTGGCGATTGAAGCGCAGGCGGCAGGTACGCCTTGCGTGCTGTCGGACGCTATTCCGCAGGCGGAAACGGATTTGCAGTTGGGGCTGACGCAGTATTTGCCGTTGACAGCGCCGCAAAGCGACTGGGTAGACGCCGTTTTGGCGGCGGAGTCACTGCCGAAGGTGCCGCAGACAACGATTGAACGCGTGTTTGACGAGCGCGGCTACACGGCAGACAGCGCAAGACAGGCGATGTGTGCGATTTATTCCTCCCGAAAGGATGCTTAATTTGAAGGTTTTAGTGGTTTCCAGAGTGGCGTGGAACAGTGCTACAAATTTCGGAAATACCTATTCGACGCTGTTCGGCGATATGGAGAATACGGAAATTGCCCATTTGTATTTCGGCAGTGGCACGCCCGATACGCCGATTGCAAGCCGATTTTTTCGGGTGTCCGAAACGGATATTATACGGCGCTTGCTTCGTAAAACCCGTACCTGCGGCAAGGCTGTGGAATGTGTACCGCAGACAGTGCCGCAGAAAACCGATTCGGTGCAGAAATTCGGCAAAAAGCATCGGCTGACCGCGTTTTTTGTCTTACGGGACCTGCTGTTTCGAACAGGGGTGTGGAAAACCGAAGCGTTGAAATCGTTTTTGGCGGATTTTGCGCCTGATGTGATTTTTGCACCGCTGTATGGGCATATTTATATGCACCCGATTGAACGATATATCGCAAAATTGACCGGTGCACCGCTTATATCCTTTGTTTCGGACGATATTTATTCGTTAAAGCAATACCGTTTTTCCCCCTTTTACTGGCTGTACCGTTTTGCACTGCGCCGTCAAATCCGAAAGACGGTTGCGGCAGGGGAAAAATTGTTTGTAATCAGTGAAAAGCAAAAGGCGGAATACGAAAAAGCCTTTCACAAGCCTTGCACCGTTTTGTATAAGGGCGCTGATTTTTCACAGCGTCCGCAGAATAAGGCGGTAAATGACCCGCTGAAAATCTGTTTTACGGGGAATCTTTCTTCGGGGCGATGGAAAACGGTTTCTGCAATCGCCAAAGCCATACAAGCCGTCAACCAAAACGGTACCAAAATGACGATGGAGGTTTACTCCGTCACACCGCTGACAGAGTCGATGCGCGCGGCGATAGAAATTCCCGACTGTTCCGCATTTAAAGGTGCGGTCAGCGGGCAGGAGGCGTTGCGCTTACAGGGTGAAGCGGATATTCTTTTGCATTGCGAAAGCTTTGAACGGCGTGAGAAATATGAGGTGCGCCTTTCTTTCTCCACTAAAATAGTGGACTATTTTTCGAAAGCAAAGTGTATTTTTGCTGTCGGTGACCGCGATGTCGCCTCTATGGACTATCTCATTCGCAACGATGCGGCGGTTACCGCGTGCAGTACCGCCGAAATCTTTGAAAAGTTATCCGCACTTGCGGAAAATCCCGCTTTGATTGCTGAATATGCCGAAAAGGCGTGGCAGTGCGGTGCACGCAACCATGATATTCAAAAAATTCGTGCCGATTTGTGTGCATCGTTGCAAAATACAAGGAAAGGATGACAGGTTTGAAGGTTATTCAGGTCAATACCGTTTGCACTTACGGCTCTACCGGCAGAAACGCTGTGGAAATCGCGGCACAACTGCGGCAGTATGATGTGGAAACCCGTATTTTCTACGGACAGAAAACCTCACCGTACGCCGATGCCGTTCGCTTTGGTATGACCTATGAAAAGAAACTGCATGCTTTTCTGTCAAGGCTTACGGGTTTACAGGGCGTGTATTCCGTTTTCGGTACGCGTGCGCTTATAAAACAAATTGATGCTTTTCAGCCGGACCTGTTGCATCTGAACAATTTGCACGGCAACTATTTGAACATTCCAATGCTGTTTGACTATATTGCTAAGCGGAATTTGCCTGTTGTCTATACGATTCACGATTGCTGGGCGTATACGGGAAACTGCGCGCATTATGTTGCGGCAGGTTGTACGCGTTGGGAAAACGGCTGTGGGGATTGCCCGCAAAAGCATTGCTACCCGCCGTCTTGGTTTGCAGACAGAAGCGCAAATATGTATCAAATCAAGAAGCGGGCATATGACAAGGTCAACAACCTTACACTGATTGCGGTGTCGGACTGGATTGCCGGGGAACTGCGGCGGTCTATGCTCGGCACGCGTGAGATTGTGCGGATTTATAATTGGGTCGATACCGAGGTGTTTTCACCGAAGGCAGATACAGCTGTTTTAGAAAAGTACGGCATTTCGCCTGCGCAAAAGTATATTCTCGGCGTCTGCGGCAGATGGAGCACGGCAAAAGGGATTACAGACTGGTTGGAACTTGCAAAACAACTGCCCGATTCCGTGTCAGTCGTTTTGATTGGCAAGGGAGAATCGGTACATATTCCTGCGGAATTGCAAAATCGGGTGCGATTGATTCCGTATGTAGCCGATGCAAAAACACTTGCATCGTTTTACAGCGGTGCAGAGGCGTTCTTGAATTTGTCAGAGGCAGAGTCTTTCGGGAAAACTACGGCGGAGGCGCTTTGTTGCGGTACGCCCGTGATTGTTTATAATACAACCGCTTGTCCCGAACTTGTCGGAGACGGTTGCGGCAGTGTGGTGCCGTTGCACGATGTCGGCGCAGTGGCAGATGCGGTACAAACGGTATTGCAAAACGGAAAACCGTCTTACTCTGCGGCTTGCCGTGCGTTCGGACTGCACAATTTTAACAAAGAAAACAATATTGCCGCCTATTTGGAAGTCTATCAAAAAGCATTGGAGAAACAGAGGTGAATCCCGTGGGAAAAGTCTATTATGTCGGGCATTATGCTGACGAACAGAATACAGATATGTATAAATTCGCCGTTCCCGCAAAAGCGAAAATGGACTATATCATTCAAGCCATGCACGAAGTGGGATTTTCCGTTACGGTTTGGTCATTATCCGACAGTCGGCATAAACGCATTTGCCTGCCAAAACGGGTTGTCACGGCAGACGGAACGCAGATCGCATACATATTCGCCGTTCGTGTCAGCGGTAAAATCACTTCTTTGCTTTCCAGAGTATTAAAAAATTTGCAGTTGCTTTGGTATATTCTGCGGTATGTGCAGGCGGAGGATACGGTAATGGTGTATCATTCCCTGGCGTTTATGAAGGGGGTTTCCGTCGCACGCCGTTTGAAAAAATTCCGTTTGGTGATGGATATTGAAGAACTGTACGCACATTCCTGGGGATGGAGCGCCGAAAAACGCGCGCAGGAAGAGCATTTTTTGGAGCAGGCGGACGGCTATCTTTTGGTGAACGACACCATAGCAAATACCGTACAGATTGGTGGAAAACCGTCAGCGGTTGTGTACGGGGCATATACTGTTCCGCAAAAAAGAGATGTACATTTTGATGATGACCGTATACATATTGTCTATGCCGGCACCATTGAAGAAACGAAGTGCGGCGCATTTACGGCGTTGGAGACTTCTGCCTTTTTAACACCGCACTATAAAATGCATATTCTCGGCTTCGGCAGACCGCAAACCATTGAAAAACTCAAAACGCGTGTCAGTGAAATTAACACGCAGTTGGGGTATACGGCGGTTTCGTATGACGGATTTTTGCAGGGACAGGCTTTTTCGGACTTCCTGATGAAATGCCGTATCGGTATCAGCAGTTATATTATGGAGGCGGATTTTGCTAACAATGTTTTTCCCTCAAAACTATTGACCTATGTTGCGCACGATTTAACGGTGGTGACCGGTTATTCCGAGGCATTTGCACGCGCGGCTGTTTCGGAAAATTGGGTGTATTATTACGAATATAAGCCGCAGGCAATTGCGCAGGCAGTTTTGCAGGTAGACCTCTCCAAAAAAGAGCAAAACCGTGATTTGGTGTGCAGGCTGCATCAAAAATTTGTTGAAGAATTACCTTTTGTGTTACGGGGAACGGCATGAAAAAAATCGGCATTGTAACCTATTTTAAAATCTACAATTACGGCTCGTTTTTACAGGCATATTCCATGGTGCATGCCTTGCGGGAAAACGGCTTTGACGCTGAACTTTTGGATATAACCTATCCCAAACGGACGCAGTATGTTATCAAAGCAAAAATGCTTTTGAAAATGGTGCGTTACCCGCGCAGTATCCCGTTAATCCAAAAATTGCGTGTGATGGGGCGCGGCACAATTTCTGCTTTGGATGCTTCTGTGAAAACCGCATTTGATGCGGCGGTGCAGGCGCATTTGCCGGTGCGGAAAATTTCGTATTCCGACTTAAAGCGTTTGGCAAAAACCGAGGAGTACATGGCATTTTTGGCGGGCAGTGACCAGATTTGGTCACCGTTGGGGATCGACCTGAAACCGCACAAATTTCTTTTGTTTGCGCCGCCTGCGAAACGGCTGTCCTATGCGCCGAGTTTCGGTGTTTCCTATGTTCCCGCATATAACCGCCGCGAAATCCGCCACAATCTGCGTGCGATGCGCGCGTTGTCTGTGCGGGAGGAAAGCGGCAAACGGTTGATTGCCGAATTGACGGGGATAGATGCACCCGTGGTACTCGATCCCACGCTGTTGATGCCGGACGCCTTTTGGCAATCGCGTACGCAGGACAATCCCGAACCGTATGTTCTTTGTTATTTTTTAAATCCGCCTGCGGAAGATGTTAAGAATGCCGCTGTGGATTTCGCGCGCCGAAACGGCTTGCAACTGCGGTATCTGCCGTATGAAAACGGTTTTAACGAAGCGGAGAACAGCCTGTTTAGCAAGGCGGACCCCTTTGCATTTATCAATTTGGTGCGCAATGCGCGGCTGGTGCTGACCGATTCTTTTCACGGCACGGCATTTTCACTGATTTTTGAAACTCCGTTTTTTGCGTTCCCGCGGTACAGTGAAGCGGCGTTTAAACAGTCGTCGCGGATTACCGATTTGCTGGACAAGCTAGGGCTTTCCGACCGTTTCGTGTTGCCGAACGCTTTGCAAACGCTTTCTTTGGAACAGCCTTTCCATATGGAATCGGCAAAGGAAAAATTAGAGGAATTGCGGGCAGACTCCCGCAAGTATTTAACGGAAACCTTACAAGCAACTGAGGTGTAAAGATGAATCTTTATCTGCAAAAGCAAAATTCGGCAGATTGTTGCGGTTGTTCGGCATGTGTACAAGCGTGCCCAACCGCGTGCCTGCATATGCGCAAAACCGAAGAGGGATTTTTATACCCGTCTGCCGATTTTGAAAAGTGCATAAACTGCGGGTTGTGCGAAAAAGTTTGCCCGCTGGAACACTTCCCGCTGCAAACAGACAAGCAACAGTGCTTCGCGGCAATACACAATTCTTCCGAAACACTGCGCGCGAGTTCTTCGGGCGGTGTGTTTTATGCTTTGGCGGAAAACATTCTTGCACAAGGCGGTGCGGTGTTTGGCGCCGCGCTGGACGATGACCGTGTTTTGCGGCATACATTTGTAAACGATATTGCAGATTTGCCGAAGTTGATGGGTTCCAAATATATTCAAAGCGAAATGCAAGACAGTTTTGCACAGGTGCGTGATTTGTTGCAAAAGGGCACGGTTGTGTTGTTTGTCGGCACACCCTGTCAAGTTGCGGGTTTGCGCTTGTATCTGCAAAAGGCGTATGAAAATCTTTACACGGTGGATTTGCTGTGTCACGGCGTGCCGTCCGATAAAATGTTTCAGGCATATGTAGATTTTTTGGAGAAAAAACACGGCGGCAGGCTTACGGATATCCGCTTTCGCGATAAAGAAAAAAACGGTTGGTCAATTACCTTGCGCTATGACATAGAAAAGAACGGCAAGACGAAGCGGCATTATGTTCCGGCGGGGCTGTCTCCGTATTTCTTCGCGTTTTTGCGCGGCAAAATCCTACGGGAGAGTTGTTACCGATGCCCGTACACCAAAACCGCGCGTCCGGGGGACTTAACCTTGGCGGATTTTTGGGGCGTGGAAAAGGTTTTGCCGGATTTGCAGACCTCGCAGGGCTGTTCCGCAGTCATTGCCAATACCGAAAAAGGCAAACGCCTGTTCGGCGCTGTGCAAAGCGCGTTTGCGGCAGTTCCCGCCACGATGGAACAGGTGACCGTGCAGAACATCAATTTTTTTGAACCGTGTAAACGCCCCGAAATACGGGATACGGTTTATGCACAATTAGACGAATACGGCTTTCACAAACTCGCCGATATGTATTTTAAAAATCCGCGCAGAATGCGGATGCGCATCAAACAGATTTTTAAATTTTGAGGAGAAGGTAAATGCGGTATGCAGTATTTTTGGGGTTGATTGCACTTTTCGGGCTTCTGCGCCTGCTTTTAAAATGCAACACTTCCAGAAACCAAAGAAAATTTTATATTTTGCTTTGCGGTATTGTACTGTTTACTTTTGCGGTTTCGCGCGGAACAGATTTTACCAGCGATGTGGAGCTGTATGCCTTGCAATACATCCGTTTGCGTAATGCGGATATTTCGTTGTATTGGCAACAGTTGGTAACCGGCGACGGCAAGGATGTAACCTACACCATTCTTGCGGCGATTTTTTCAAAAGCCGGCGTCAGTTACACCGTGTTCTTTGCGTTAATCAGTGTGTTCTACTTTACGGTGCTGTGCCGTTTTGTGTACTTGTATTCCAAAGAACCCTATTTCAGTTTTCTCCTTTATATTATATTGGGGCATTATTACTTTTCCCTCACCGCGATTCGGCAATCGATTGCCATTGCACTGATTTTGTTGTCTTTTGATTATGTTGTGCGAAAAAAACCGGTGCGGTTTGTGCTTTGCGTCGCGATTGCGTCCTTATTTCACCTGTCGGCGCTTCTGTTTTTACTGGCGTATCCGCTGTCTAAACTGAAAATGCGACCGCTTTATGTTTTGACTATACCGTTCTTGTATTTGTTTGCACGGATTACGGCACAGCCACTCATGAGCCGTTGGAGTGAGTTCGCACCGGAGCAGTATCAAGTCTATGAAGAATTGGAAACCGTTCTGTCATTGACGGGATTTTTGATTATGGCCTGTATCTGTGTTTTTTGCTTGCTGTACGGGCGAAAGCCTATACAGTCGGATGCGGTATTGAATGCGTCAGCTGCGCTTTGCCTGTTTAGTCTGCTTCCTTATGCGTACTCCAGTTTTATGTTTGCGGAAATGTTCCGCATCAGTAATTATTTCGGCGTGCTAACGATAATTGCCATACCGAATACCGTAATGGAAACACCGTCAACGGTGAAGCACCAAAGGAGTATAGTATACGGCTTGATGGTGTGTGTTTTTACGGCATATTTCTTTTTGTCCTCGAACAGCGGATTTATTCAATTCTTTTAAGGGGCGTTTTTATGATACTGTATCTTGACCGATTAATTCAAAAAATATTGCGGGAGTACCGAAAGGCGGTCTTTCGTGCGAAAACACACTGTAAACACAAGAATTTTGTCATTCGGGGGCATATGACTTTAATTAATCCCAACATTACGATTGGCAAGAATGTGACTTTTTATCCGGATGTGATGCTATTCGGCGACGGTCCGATTACCATTGGAGATAATGTAAGTATCGGGAACGGTACGATTATCGCTGCTCTGTCAAAAGAGGGAATTACCATTGGAAGTAATACAATGATTGCCGCGCAAAGTTATCTGATTGACTGCGACCACGGTATGCAGCCGGATAAGCTGATACGCGAGCAGAAACACGACGTCGAACCGATAACTATCGGCGAAGATGTGTGGCTTGCGGCAAATGTTACCGTGTTAAAGGGCAGTAAAATCGGCAACGGCGCTGTGATTGGCGCCAAAGGTCTTGTAAAGGGTACAATTCCGCCGCACGCGATTGCGGTAGGCGTTCCGGCAAAGGTGATAAAATATCGGGAGGATATCCCTGCCGAGTAAGTCAGTGAAAAATTATGGTGAGAGTATGAGTCGAAAAAAAGGTGTTTTGTTTTCATACATACTGACGGTGGTTGAAACGCTGTCCAGTTTGGTGTATACCCCTATTCTGATTCGGATGCTCGGGCAGTCCGAGTACGGCGTTTACAGTTTGGTGTATACCATTACAACCTATTTGACACTACTGGACCTTGGCGTCGGTAACTCTTTGGTACGCTATCTTTCCAAATACCGTGTTTTAAATGACCGCGAAAAGCAAAATCAATTCATCGGCGTCAGTACAGCCTTTTATGCAATCATCTCTGCGCTGTTGCTTGTTTTGGGCGGGATACTCAATCTGATTTTTCCGTATGTTTTTGCGAAAGGCCTTTCTGCGGAGGAAATTCGATTAAGCCGCATTTTGCTGACGCTGACCGTTGCGATTACCGTTGTACAGTTTTGCGGCAAGAGTTTCGGTAAGGCTTTGGTTGCTTACGAACAATTTGTACTTTCCAAGGTAGTTTTAATGGTACAGATTGTTTTGCGCGTGATTGTTTGTTTGGCGTTATTGTTCCTCGGCTATAAAAGTATCGCGGTGGTTGCAGTCAATTTGGTTTTAACGATACTAATCAATATTTTTTATGTTGCCTACGGATTTATCAAATTGCATTTTCGTCCAACCTTACGCGGTGTCGAAAAGAGTTTTGTAAAAGAAGTGTTTTCGTATTCTTCGATTATTTTGGTGCAAATGGTTGCCACGCAAATTAACGCTATGGCAGACCAAGTCCTAATTGGCGCGTTGGTCAAGTCGTCTGCCGCGATTTTGGGCATTTATGCCGTGGGGGCGCAGGTGACCCATTATTATCAAAGTTTCGCCGGCAATATGAACGGCGTATTGATGCCCGGTGTAGTCAGGCAAGTTGAAAGCCATGCACCGCCGCAGCAACTGCAAAAGGAAATGGTGCGCATCGGGCGATGGATTTTTATGATTTTGGCATTGATTTATGCGGTGTTTGCCGTGTTTGGGCGCGATTTTATTTGCCTGTGGGCAGGGGAGCAAAACGCGCAAGCCTACTTTGTAGCGGTGATTATTTTAACGCCGATGGTGTTTTCGTTGACGCAGTCTATTGGATCACAAATCCTTTGGGCACAGGGGAAAGCACTGGTACAGGCAATTTTAAAAATTGTTGTCGCTGTTTTGAATTTGGCGCTGACAGCCGTTCTGATTGTATATTGGAACCCGCTGTTAGGGGCGGCGGTCGGAACAGGGGTATCTATGCTGCTCGGCGATGTTGTTGTGATGAACATCGTGTTCAAGAAGGATATTGGCATTTCTATGCGTGCGTACTATGTGCATTTGCTCCGCGGCGTTTTGCCGGCACTGGGGATAAGCGCACTGTTTGGTGTTTTGATAAAACAATTACATTTTTCCGCGTTCGGCTGGTTGGGACTGGTCTTAAACTGCGGAAGTATGTGCGTAGCCTATGCAATTTGTATGCTTTGGTTTGGTTTGAATGCGGCGGAAAAACAGCAAATTCGTACAATGGTCGGTAAATTTACGAATAAACTTCACCGTGTTTAAAGGAGGAGAAAATGAAACTTTCTGTTATTGTTCCGGTATACAACAGCGCTCCTTATTTGCGAGATTGTCTGGATTCGCTGTTAAATCAGGATTTATCGGCAGATGCGTATGAAATTATCTGCGTGAATGACGGTTCCGTGGACGACAGTCCGTCCATTTTGGAAGAATATAAAGCACAACATAAAAACATTCAAGTTCTGCATCAGGAAAATCAAGGGTATTGTGCGGCGCAAAACAACGGGTACGCTTTAGCACGCGGCACATATATTTGGTATTTTAATTCCGACGATATTGTGGACAATGACTGTTTTGGCAGTATTGTTCATTGGATGGATACCTATCAAATCGATTTTCTCTCCGGCAGAAACCAAAAAATTCCGGCAGATACGGATTACAAAACGATTTGTCGGGAAAAACAGTTGACTTACGAACCAATCAAGAAGCCGGATTTTGCCGGGGGCGGCGCCAAAATATTCCGAAAAAGTATGATGGATGCCCACAATATTTGTTGGGATGTGGAGGCAGGACCTGCTGCGGACGCTGAATTGCTTTTGTATATCCGTCTTTTCTCCGAAAAAACAGTCGGTGTAAACAGTTTTACCTATTATCAGCGTATGCGTGCGGATTCCCTGAGCCACAGCAGTTCCAAAAAGACGAGAACTGCTCGTGCCAACGGATTTTTGCACTTTTGCCGTCTGTATACGAAAGAGGCACAAAGCGGACAGTACGACGAAAAAACAGCAAAGCATTTTTTGGCGCGTGTTCGCTTTTCAGCACAATACTATTTATTTGAAAAGGCAATGATGTGCCCGACGGATGCAGAGCTAAACGCGTATTTGGCAGAATTGAAAGCGGAGGGCTTTTATCCGTACAAACCGCTTTTATACAGTCTGCGGCCGCGCAGACCGTTGAAACAGTTCTTCATTAAGGCGTCTATGTTTTTGTTCCCGATTGAAGGGTATTACCGTTTGTTTGTAAAATGTGTACGCAAAATGCATAGATAAGGTACACTTTACATAGTATCAAATTTTTATTTAGGTGATTTTTTGGAAAGTAACATTTGTTTTTTAGGCGGGATTTTTCCCGAACAACTGCAAAGTGAAATCATAGAAATTTGCGGATACATTCCGCAGACGGCATCCGACGCATTGGAAAAGAATATTTTGGATGGGCTGACTGCACACAGGGGGCATTCCGTAAAAGTTTTTAATACTTTCTTTCTGCCGAGTCATATTCGAGGTATACGCAAAATTAAACGAACGCAATGGGAACAGGACGGCGAAACGCATATCAATATTCCGTTTGTGTATGGAAAGGGTATACAACACTTTTCAAAATATCATTCCATTGTGCGGGAAATGCGTAGTTTTTTGAAACAGCATCGCGGCGAAAAAACAAAGTTGATTGTGTATTCTGCTTATTTTCCGTTTTTAATGGCGGTGACCAAGCTGAAACGGCAGTTTGATTTGGATGTTTGCCTGGTGGTGGCAGACCTGCCGGAGTATATGGGATTGCAAAGTAAAAAGAGCCTGTATCACCGTGTCAGCGTCAAGGTATCCTCCTACCTGTTTCATAAGCACAATCGGTCGGCAGATCGGTATGTGTTTTTGACGGAGCATATGAATGAAGTGCTGAATCCTGACCGCAAGCCCTATACGGTGGTGGAAGGCATTGCAAACCGAAGGTATATCACTTATTCCGAGGTGCAACGCGCTCCGAAACGGTTGTTGTATTCCGGTACGATGCAAAATCGATACGGAATACCTACCTTGCTCGAAGCAATCCAACAAATCCCCGACACAGACGCGCAGTTTGTTTTTTACGGCAACGGGGAGGCGGCGAAGGCGGTGGAAGAGGCTGCCCAAACCGATACGCGTATTCATTATTATGCCGAAATCAATCGCGAAAGATTGTTTTGGGAACAGCAGGCGGCAACGGTGCTTGTGAACCCGCGTCCGAATACAGATGCGTTTACCAAGTATTCTTTCCCCTCAAAAATCTTGGAGTATATGCTGTCGGGAAATCCTGTTATCGCATACAAACTGGACGGCGTTCCAAGCGAATATGATGCCTATATTCTGTATCCGCAGGATACCTCGGTGGAGAAACTGGCAGAAAAAATTCAAGAGGTTTTTCGAATGTCACCGCAGCAACGGGCGCAAATCGGTGAACGCGCAAAATGTTTTGCATTTGAGCAAAAGAACTACTTGATACAAACCCAAAAGATTTTAGATGTCTTCAATTCAAACGGTAGGTAAATATTTATGCAAATTCTTGCTTTCGGGGGCTATGCGTGTATGCTGGTCTTTTCTGTATTGATTTACAGAAAACTCTCAAACCCCTTCGTGCTATTCAATTTCATATGGACATTTTTAATCGGTATTTCCTGTATAGGGTATTTCGGTATCGGGAAAACGAGTGATCAGGTGTATCAGATTTTCTTGTTAGGCGGCGTTGTATGCAACCTGCTCGGGATACTTTTATCTTTTGTTCGCGGTGTATTGCTACGGGATGTGCCAACTTATAAACGAAAGGTATTCTTGAATGAAAAGTTTAAAAAGCGTCTGATGCTGTTTTTGCAATTGGCCATTGCGGTTTACTATGTCATCAAAGGCGTGACGCTGGTGCAATATTTACTGTCGGGCGGTGCATACAGCGAAGTCCGTAAGCGGTATTTTTCAATGGAATATTTAAGTTCCAACGCCGAGTATCTTGCATTGGTTTATATTATTGACCCGATTATTTTGGTGACGGAAATTGTATTTTCTCTGAATATGGTCAAACGGCAGTATTCTGTATTTACATTGCTGGTTATGCTGTTTAACATCGTTATGCGTGCATTCGTCAGCGGCGGCAGAATGATTTTGTTTGAGTGGGTATTGCTGGTTATTTTGTCCCTGCTTTTAAACAAACAGAGCCGATCACGGCTGTCCTCCGGCGTGAAAGCATTGCTTGTCGGCGGTGCCGGTGCCATCGGCGCGGTGAATATTACAGCGGGGCGTACCGGAAACAGCAATACCGGCTTTTTGGCAACCATTGCAGAAACCATCGCGGTGAATTTTACCGGTTCGTTTAAGTATTATTCGGTATTGCTCCAAAAGGAGCGTTTTGCTGTGCATTCCAACGGCCGTTCCGTTTTGGCAGGACTTTGGGACCCATTTATTTCTCTTGGACGTTTTTTAGGGTTGACGGATGCCGTGACTGCGCAAAATGAAATCGGCAACTTGCTGGCGGACTTTTACCTGATTGGTGATTATTCCTTTAACGCGATGCCGACGATGTATTACTTTTTCCAAACAGATTTCGGCGTTGCCGGACCGATATTTGCCGGTATCTGTTTGGCGCTTATCATATTTTGCGCAAATTGGAATTACCGTACACAGTGCACCCAGAAGTCTTTTGCCTATTATCTTTTGGCTTTGCTGGTGCTTTTGGAAAGCCCGATGATTTGGCTGCCGTTTAAAAGTTCGTTTGTGATGGCGGTTTTCTATACGGTATTGTTGGTTAGCAACCGACCGATTGCATCGGAAAGCGATTTTATGCGGAGGAATCGCGTATGACACTGTCTGTAATTATTCCAAATTATAATAATTTGCGTTTTTTGGAGACCTGTCTGGACAGCGTGTTGGCACAGACATTTCAGCCTGCGGAAATTATCGTGGTGGATGATTGCTCCACCGATGCTTCACGGGAGATCATTCGCCGCTATGAAACACAGTACGAAACGGTGCGCGGCATTTATCTGCCGGAAAACGGGGGCGTTTCGCATGCGCGCAATGTTGGTATTTTGGCGGCAACAGGCGAATATGTCACCACATTGGACGGGGACGATTTCTATTATAATCCCCATAAGTTGGAAAATGAGATGCGGCTTATGGCGGAAAAGGGCGGCAATGTGTTGACCTATTCCAAACTTGTGTACTGTGATGTGGACAATCAGATTATTCGGTATTTGGATTATAAGCGTCGGGATTATTTTGAGGGAAATGTTTATATGGCGCTTGTGGCGGAGCGTATCACAAAAACCGTTATGCGGGATTGTTGTTATCCGCGGCAGGCGGCATTGGATGCAGGTTTGTATGATGAATCTTCCTGTTTATATGAAGATTATGACTTTTTAATCAAATTGGCGAAGCAGTTGCCGTTTTACTGTACTTTTGCATATGGTACGGCGTATCGTCGAAAGCCGAATGGGTTGTCTGCGCGCCCTCCGGAGGAATGCAGAGCGGCAAAGAACGCGATTCTGGAAGAATATATCGCACAACTCACACCGCTGCGACGCCTGTATTGTAAAGCGTATCACGCAATCAAGCGCACCGCTGTGCGTATTTTAAAGTGAGGAAAACACGGTGAAGCAAATCGGAAATAGCAGAGTTTCACATTTTTCAAAACAGAATAAAAACACGGTTTTAGAAGGACATAATTTTGTCGGGCGTTGGTCATCTGTCTGCAATACAACCCTTGGTTTTGCGAGTTATGTCGGTGCGCATACTGCGCTGAATAACGCGTGCGTTGGCAAGTATTGTTCTATTGGTTCCAATGTTGTCATTTTAAACGGTACACATCCGACAAATGACTTTGTATCGACACATCCGGCATTCTATGCAAAACAGAATGCCTCTGCACTGCCCTATGTTTCGGAAAATAAGTTCCGGGAATTTCCAACCGCTGATGCGCAAAACCACGCGGTGGTGATTGGGAATGATGTTTGGATTGGCAATGATGTGCGTCTGGTCGGCGGTGTAAAAATCGGTGACGGCGCCGTTGTCGGTGCTTGTGCATTGGTGACACACGATGTCGCGCCATACAGTATTGTCGGCGGTGTACCGGCAAAAGTGATTAAAATGCGGTTTCCTGCGGATATTGTGCAGAAACTTTTAAAAACGGCTTGGTGGAATCGTGATGAAGCTTGGATTCGTGCGCATGCGGAAGCGTTTGACGATGTTGAGAAACTGCTTTCGATGCTTGAAAGCGAGTGAATCGGTGAACAGATATGTCCAGACTAAATAATTCCATTCGCAATGTAAAATACACGGCGTTGGCGCAGGCAGTGAACTTTCTGATTGCCTTTTTTTCACGGCGTGTATTTGTGTATGTGCTGTCCTCTGAATATTTGGGGTTAAACGGCGTTTTTTCCAATATTCTTTCCATGCTCTCTTTGGCGGAATTGGGCTTGGGCAGTGCGATTTGTTTTTGCCTTTATAAGCCGCTGTTTGACAGGGACAAAAAAACCGTGAACTCTATTATGCTGTTTTACAAGAAGGCATATACCGTTATCGGTTTGTTTGTGTTGATTGCCGGTCTTGCCGTGACGCCGTTTTTAGATTTTATCATCGAGGAACTGCCCGATATTGCGCATATACGCTTCATTTACATTCTGTTTGTGCTCAACAGCGCACTTTCCTATTTTTTTGTTTACAAGAAAACTCTGTTGATTGCCGACCAAAAGCAATACATTACCAATGTTGTGCATCAGGCATTTGTATTTGCAATGAATATATTGCAAATCGCGTTTTTATGGCTGACGCATAATTATTTCAGCTACCTTGTGATTATGATTATCACCACTGTTGGGCAGAATTTGTTTGTTTCTTGGATTGTGGATAAAAAATATGCGTATTTGGATTTAAAACACGCTGAACCGCTTGATAAAGCAATGCAAAAAGAGGTTTTTAAGAATATTCGTGCTATGACAGCGCACCGTGTCGGCGGCGTGGTGGTCAACGGAACGGATAACCTCATTATGGCAAAATGCGTAAGCGTAGTGTCTGTTGGGCTATATTCCAATTACTATTTGATTAAAAACACGCTGGTTTCGGTTATTTCTTTGCTGTTTCAGTCGGTGACTTCCAGTATCGGCAATCTCGGTGCGGAAACCGAGGATGGCGCTCGAAAGGAAGAGGTATTCAATATATTGAATTTCATCGGCGCGTGGATTTTTGGGTTCTGCTCGATTTGCCTGTTTATACTGTATAATCCGTTTATTACCCTGTGGCTGGGGGAACAGTATCTGTTCGATATGAAAATTGTTGCGATTATTGTCGTCAATTTTTATATGTTAGGTATGCGCCAACCGGTACTGACTGAGCGAGACGCACTTGGTATTTTTTGGTATGATCGCCATAAGCCGATTGCGGAATCGGTTATCAATTTAGTCTGTTCCATTCCGTTGGCGATAAAGTTCGGGATCATCGGCGTTTTTATGGGTACGCTCATCAGCACTGTAACCACCTCGTTTTGGGTGGAACCGTATGTGCTTTATAAACATGGGTTTCATAAAAATTGCATCGGCTATTTTGTAAAGTATCTCGGTTATACCGCGGTGACGATCTTGTCGGGCGGCCTGTGTTGGCTCTTGACAGAACAGGTGCGTTTTACAACCCCGATTTTCGACCTTGCAATAAAATTGTTGATTTGCGGCGCGTTACCGAATATAATATTCTTATTGGTATATTGTAAAACTGCGGAATTCCGCGCAATTTGGCAGATTATAAAACACAAATTCTTTAAAAGGAAAGTGAAATAAATGTTCAAAGGAAAAACTTTAATGATTACCGGTGGCACAGGCTCTTTCGGCAATGTTGTCTTAAACCGTTTTATTCAAACGGACATTGGCGAAATTCGTGTTTTTTCCCGAGATGAGAAAAAACAGGATGATATGCGCCACGAGTTTCAGCAAAACTATCCCGCGTTTGCCGATAAGGTAAAATTCTATATCGGCGATGTGCGCGATATTCAATCTGTAAAAAATGCTATGCACGGTGTGGATTACATTTTCCATGCGGCGGCGCTCAAACAAGTGCCTTCCTGTGAGTTTTTCCCTGTCGAAGCGGTGAAAACCAATGTGCTCGGGACCGATAATGTTCTGACTGCCGCGATTGAAGAGGGGGTAAAGTGCGTTATCTGCCTTTCTACCGATAAGGCGGCGTATCCCGTCAATGCAATGGGCACTTCCAAAGCGATGATGGAAAAGGTCGTCGTGGCAAAATCTCGTACCGTGTCGCCTGACAAAACGAAAATCTGTTGCACGCGTTACGGAAATGTGCTGTGCTCGCGCGGGTCTGTTGTACCGTTGTGGATTGAGCAAATTAAAGCAGGCAAGCCCATCACCGTGACGGAGCCGAAGATGACGCGATTTGTGATGAGTTTGGAGGAAGCCGTTGACCTTGTTTTGTTCGCATTTCGAAACGGCGAAAGCGGCGATATTCTTGTGCAAAAAGCGCCTGCTTGCACGATTGAAGTGCTCGCACAGGCGGTGAAAGAAATATTTGCGCCGGAAACCGAAATCAAGGTTATTGGTATTCGCCACGGCGAAAAAATGTATGAAACACTTCTCACCAACGAGGAATGTGCCAATGCCGCAGATATGGGCGATTTTTACCGTGTTCCGGCGGACAAGCGCGGCTTGAATTATGATAAGTATTTTAAGGACGGCGATACCGCACGCAATCCGTTGACAGAATTTAATTCCAACAATACTGCGTTAATGACGGTGGAACAGGTTAAGGAAAAACTGTTGACCCTTCCCTACATTCAACACGAATTGGCAAATTGGGAGAAATAATATGAAGGTTTTAGTAACCGGCGCAAAAGGCTTTGTGGGCAAAAACTTGGTTGCCGCTTTGAAAAACATAAAAGACGGCAAGGACAAAACCACCGCCTTGCCCGCCGACCTTGAAATTTGTGTATTTGATATTGATACGGAAAAATCTTTATTAGACGCCTTTTGTGCGGATTGCGATTTCGTTTTTAATCTTGCAGGCGTCAACCGTCCGCAAAACGAAGCGGAATTTGCCGCGGGGAATTTCGGCTTTGCCTCGGAATTGTTAGATACATTGAAAAAGCACGGCAATACTTGTCCCGTGATGCTTTCTTCTTCCACGCAGGCGGTGCTGGATAACCCATATGGCAAAAGCAAAAAAGCAGGGGAGGATTTGTTCTTCCGTTATGCCGAAGAAACGGGCACGAAAGTGCTTGTCTACCGTTTTCCCAACTTGTTTGGCAAATGGTGCCGTCCGAATTACAATAGCGCCGTGGCAACCTTTTGCCACAATATCGCGCACGATTTGCCCATAACCGTCAATGACAGAAGCCACGAAATGACGCTTGTGTATATTGACGATTTGGTAGAGGAAATGCTTCGTTGTCTTTTAGGAAACGAAACCCGTGACGGTGCGTTTTGCCGTGTGCCGACAGAGCATAAAATCACGCTCGGCGAAATTGCGGATTTACTGTATTCTTTCAAGGAAAGCCGTGAAACGAAGCGGGTACCCGATATGACGGACGGCAGTTTTTCCAAGAAGTTATACAGCACCTATCTTTCCTATTTGCCGACGGATCAGTTTTCCTATCCTTTGAAAATGAACATAGACGAACGAGGATCGTTTACCGAGATTTTGAGAACGGCAAATAACGGTCAGTTTTCGGTTAATATTTCAAAACCCGGCATTACAAAAGGGCAACATTGGCATCATACCAAAAATGAAAAATTCTTGGTTGTCAGCGGTAAGGGCGTTATCCGTTTCCGCAAAATTGACAATGATGAAGTACTTGAATACTTCGTTTCGGGCGAAAAATTAGAGGTTGTGGATATTCCCGTCGGCTATACCCACAACATTGAAAATCTCGGCGACACGGATATGGTCACCTTTATGTGGTGTAATGAGTGCTTCAACCCCGAAAAGCCCGATACATTCTTTTTGGAAGTGTAACAGGATGAAACGAAAAATCGGTATCGGCATTTGTCTTGTATGCATATTGCTGACAGTGGCGTTTATCTTCTATAATTCCGCACAGCCCGTGCCGGAATCCCAAAAAGCCTCGGCAAGCGTAGCGGAAACGATTGTTTCTGTTGCGCCAAACGGCGGGGAATCTTTTGGCAGTTGGACTTCTTTTGTGAACCATATCCGCAAAGCAGCGCATGCGGTGGAGTTCTTTGTGTTGGGAACAGAACTTTCCTTACTGTTTTTTGCGCTTTTGAAAACAAGAAAGTTACAAAGCGTTTGGAATGTTCTTTCTTTGGTGCTGTGTACGGCAGTTGCCGATGAATCCATACAAATTTTGTCGGGGCGCGGCCCGCGTGTGCAAGATGTCCTTTTGGATTTCAGCGGCGGTGCAGTTGCGATGCTTTTGGTTTTCATTTTATTTTTGATTGTGTGTGCTGTAAGAACAGCCGCGCAAAAAAGGAAGCAGGTTGATGTGTAATGGGTATACGAACAGATTACAGTGATGTGCAATTTCAAAATAACGGCAAGTTAAAACTGTTGATTATTGTGGGCACTCGCCCTGAAATCATCCGTTTGGCGGCGGTCATCAACAAATGCCGTACCTATTTTGACTGTATTTTGGCGCACACAGGGCAAAATTACGATTACAACCTCAACGGTGTGTTCTTTAAGGATTTAAAACTGAAAGAGCCGGAGGTGTATATGGACGCCGTTGGTGATGACCTCGGCGCAACGGTGGGAAATATCATCAACTGTTCTTATAAGCTGATGGCGCAAATCAAACCCGATGCAATGCTGATTTTGGGCGACACCAACTCCTGCCTGTCGGCGATTCCCGCCAAAAGACTTCACATTCCGATTTTCCATATGGAAGCGGGCAACCGCTGTAAAGATGAGTGCCTGCCGGAGGAAACCAACCGCCGTATCGTGGACATCATTTCCGATGTCAATCTGGCGTATTCCGAGCACGCGCGCCGTTATCTTGCCGATTGCGGACTGCCCAAAGAGCGTACCTATGTGACGGGTTCGCCGATGGCAGAGGTACTGCATGCGAATTTAGCGGAAATCGAAAAATCCGATATTCACGCGCGCTTAGGACTCGAAAAAGGCAAATATATCTTGCTTTCCGCCCATCGCGAGGAAAACATCGACACGGAAAAGAATTTCCTATCCCTGTTTACCGCCATTAACAAAACGGCGGAAAAATACGATATGCCTATACTTTATTCCTGCCACCCGCGTAGCAAAAAACGCCTTGCCGAAAGTGGTTTTCAACTGGACAGCCGTGTAATTCAGCACGAGCCCTTGGGGTTTCATGATTACAACTGCCTGCAAATGAACGCCTTTGCCGTGGTGTCGGATTCAGGGACGCTCCCCGAGGAAAGCTCGTATTTTACAAGTATCGGAAAGCCTTTCCCGGCAGTCTGTATTCGCACCTCCACAGAGCGCCCCGAAGCGCTCGACAAAGCCTGCTTTGTGCTGGCGGGGATTGATGAGAAATCGCTGTTGCAAGCCATTGACACGGCTGTGGAAATGAACAGGAACGGGGATTACGGCATTCCCGTGCCCGATTACACCGATGAAAATGTATCGTCAAAGGTTGTCAAACTCATTCAGTCTTATACGGGTGTGGTCGATAAAATGGTTTGGCGCAAATTCTAATTCTGAATATGCAAAAACGCCGCGGAGTTTTTCCGCGGCGTAATTTTTTGCCTTGAACTTATAAACCGGATTTCTTAAAAATCTCTTCCATCGTATCTGCACTTTTTTTGTCGGCATTTTTTATCTGTTCGCGTTTTGCAATCAGGCGTTTATCTTTTGTAAATGTGTACTGAAAAATCCGAATCAGCCAAAAAATCGGCAGTAAAACAGGCAGTTTTTTGAGAATCGGGTATTTCAGCGCCATATGGCGGTACTTCGGAAACAGCGTTTCAAAAATGCGGCGAGATTTTGATTTTTGCGAGGTAGCCGCTTTTGAAGCCTCTGCCGCGTTTTCCACGGGCGGACCTAAAACAATATAGTTTTCCATCAACAAAAGGGCGTCATCGTGCACCGCATCACCGAACATTGCCTTTGAAAGCCGCCGTACATTTCTTGCAAATTCCAAAATGCCGATTTCGGCAAATTGCTTGTCAATGTAGTCGAAATCCAGCGTGTCTGCATAAGTCTTTTCCATCAAAAACAAATCCATCATCGGGCGAAAACACGAGCCCGCCTCCAAGTAATGCTCCGCCAAATGCGCCAAAGTATAGACATATAAATCGTTTGCAGGCATTTTGTATTCCGTGCCGTCTGCGTTTTCGGTGCGTTCCCACGCCGCGGCAAAATACGGGTACATATAATACTCTTCCTGAAACAAACTGCGATGCAGTTCTACCGTTAAAAACGGCTTTTTCCGGAATACAATGTCTTTGCCGTTGTCAAAATGCAATTCCAAGCCTTTTTGTAAAAGGATTTCTTTTGCTTTTTCAATCGAATTCTCGCGTACCAACACATCCATATCCACCATAAAGCGCATTTCGGGCTGTGGATACAGCGATTTCAAATGCGTACCTTTTAACAGCATAAAATCAATGCCTTCGGCGGTAAAATCCGCGCGCAATTCTTTCAAAAATGCCTGCTGTGCGGTTTCGCGTACACATTCTAACTGATACGCCTTTTTCAGCCGTGCAAAAACCTCTTCGGGGACGGTGTCTTGCAACGGTGAAAACGCAAGATAGAATAAGCCCTGCACGGCATTGCGCGCCGCAAGACGGTATATATCCGCAAAATCCACATTTTCAGGCTTCGGCGGTACGGGCGTACCGCAAAGCGCGGCAGATACGACGGACAAGAAATATTCTTTTGTCAGCATTATATTCTGCATAAAAGTGCCTCATTCGGTTTCGTCTGTAAGCGTCAGGCTGACGGAAAGCGGGAAATGGTCACTCGGGTACACGCCGTTATAGGTGGTTTGCACAACCTTGTAACTGTTCACCGCAAAGCCTGTTTTGGAAATCATACAGTAGTCAATGCACGGACGGTCAAGCTCCGTACCCCAATTTTGATAAGTCGCACTGATTTGCGGGTTTTCGAGTTGATATTTCGCGTCCAGGAAATTCTCCGTCACACTGCGGTAGGTTTCACTGTCCTCTGCGGCGTTCAAATCCCCGATAATGACTGACGGCAGTCCACCGAACTGCGCGATTTTGTCAAGCACCACTTGGATGCCGTTGATGCGCGCCGTGTCACTGACATGGTCTAAATGTGTGTTGAATACCACAAATTCCTTGCCGTTTGTCTTTTCTTCCAAAATGACATAACTGCAAATGCGGTAGCACGCCGCGTCCCAGCCTTTGCTCATCACTTCGGGCGTTTCAGACAGCCAAAAAGAACCTTTGTCTTTCAAGTTGTAAAGGGAAGTGTTATAGAATACGGGGCATCCCTCGCTGTACGCGGTGTCATCGCGGAATGTAATCACCGAATCGTATTCGGGCAAGGTGTCGCAAAGGTAGGCGTATTGCCATTTTGTAACCTCTTGAAAACCGATGACAGTCGGTGCTTCGGCTTGTATGTTTTTGAGAATTAAATCTGCACGGTAAAACCAACTTTTTTTGCCCAAATCCTGCGGATTAAGGCACCGTACATTGGCGCTCATAATGCGAATTTCACCGTCCGAAAGGGAGGAGGTATCTATGGAAATCGGTTGTTTTGCCTTTTTATAATGCGGGTAATAAAAGCCCAAAATCCCGCCCGCAAGCAGTACGGCGACCAACAAAATGCAAAAGACGCTCAAAAGAACTTTTTTAAAAACCTTCATAAACCGTTCCCCCTAAAATCTTTTTTTCATTGTAGCATAAACACCGCAAAAAGTCTATATTGGCTTTACCGTCATGCGCACGAAATCAATTCTAATGCGTAGGGAACGGTCTTGACCGTTCCGCAAAACCACCGAGAAGAAAAATCTGTCATCCTGAGCGAAGCGAAGGATCTCGACGGGCAAAGCGCCATAGAAAAGAGATTCTTCGCCTGACGGCTCAGAATGACAAACGGGCGGGCGCAGAGAACTGCCACTACGATATAAAAAACACCGTGCCGAGTATGGCACGGTGCAAAAAACGCACAACAACGATTATTCGTAATCGTCCTCGTTTTCCCAGTTGTGGTAGACTTCCTGAATGTCGTCGCTTTCGTCGAACATTTCAAGCATTCTGCCCATATTCTGAATGTCGTCGGGATTGGTCAGTTTTGTGTAGGTCGAGGGGATATATTCGACCTCTGCCGAAAGGAATTTGTAGCCTTTCGCCTCTAAATCGTCACGCACAAGTCCCATATCGTTCGGCTCGGTGCGGATTTCATACACATCGCCGTCCGAAAGGAAGTCCGCAGCGCCTGCTTCAAGCGCGT
>JBJEPU010000073.1:0-2547 GCA_051881395.1 Candidatus Fimenecus sp. | reverse complement strand
ATTTGGCAAACGCCCAGTTTTCAATCGTTTTTACCCCTGCGGGCAAGGCGATTTCCGTCAGCTTGTCGGCATAGTAAAACGCTTTTTCACGGATAATTTCGGGCGCGCCGTTCCAAACAACAGTGGTTAAACTACCCTTGCCTTCGCTTTTCGTGTCGTCGCCCTCGCTTTCAAAGGCACTCACGCCGATATTGCGAATATTTTTGCCAAAGGTCACTTTTTCCAGCTTGTCACAGTACATGGCGGCGAAATTGCCGACCGCTTCCAATGTGTCAGGCAAAACGAGCTCGGTCATTTGCACTTTATAAAGGGCTTTGTTTTCGAGTGCCACAACCGTATGCCCGTCGAGCGTTTCGGGAATGTTGAGGACACCGTCCGTACCGCTCCAAGCGGTCACGGCGGCGGTGCCGTCCGAAAACAGCAAATAGGTAAATTCACCACTGACAAGACCCGTTTGCGACACGGTTTTGCCGAGCACTTCGGCGACCATTTCCGTCGCGGGGTCATAGGTATCGGTATCAATGGAAAGGGCGTTCAAAATCGTTTCTTTTGAGCACCCGCAAAACAACGCAGACAGTGCGAGCACCAATACAAGCAAAACAGATGTTATCTTTTTAGCCATTCTTGCCGCCCCCTTTTCCTTTCTTTGCAAGGCGTTCCTGCTTGCGGCGCTCCATATCCGCTTTACGCTGTTCTTCCAAAAGGTCCGCCTCCGCTTTTTTCTTTGCAAATGCCTCGTCTGCACGGGCTTTTGCTTCCATATACTGTTCGCGGATTTCGTCCAAGTGTTTAAAGTTTTCACACTCTTTCATCATACGCTCGGCATCCAACAAAATCTTTACCGAACGCACATACTGCGACTTTGCATTGACATACGCTTTAACGGCCTTTTTCTTGGCGATACGCTGCGAAAGCGACTCTTCGGGCATCTCCTCCGCCGCCGTAAGCGCCGATTCGTCGGGCGCCTTGACCTCTTTATGCTTAAAGAATTTATCCATATTTTTGCGGCAGGTCAGCATCAGCCGTGCGAACGCCATGGCATCGCTGCGGCAAACGCGCTCTTCGTGCGTGGTGCGGGGCATTGCCTTTGCCTCTTTGAGCAAGGATTTATCCGCCTTACGAATCGCATCCACACCCGCCGCCTGCAAATCAACATAGCGTGCATATTGCATTTGGGTTCGGACGGTGGAATACTTATTCATTTCATCAATCACGAAATCACAGACGGAAATATCCTCATTTAAGCGTTTATACGCACGCACCTCGGCGCGCGCCGCCTTTTTCGCCGCTTTCTTTGCCGCCTTTTCCTCGGGTGTGGAAGCGGGCATCTGCTTTGCGCGGGCTTTCGTGTCGCGGATTTTTTGTTTTCGCTCCGCCTCGCACTGCTTATAGGCTTTTTTCAGCCGCACAATTTCCGCTTTCTTGAACGCGCGCTCTTCTGCCGTGTTGTCGGGCAGATGCTTTGCCTTCTGCACATCGTCTTTGGTGGTCATATGTACACGGTCGGCATACAGGCGATTTGCTTCGTCGATTAAGTCAATCGCCTCTACCAAATCCTCGTCTTTTAACGCACCGTTGCCGTAATCCTCAAACATCGCGCGGATTTTCAACACTTTCACAATGCCACGCTGTTTGACCTCGGTCAAATCGTAGAAGAAATACGGCACCATATTCATAAACGCACCGATAACCGCCGCGATAATCAGCACCTCAAACATATCCTCTCGGAACGAGGCGACCTCAATCACATTATAGTTATCCTGCAAGCCGAGGCTTTGATAAATTGCGGGCAGTACCATACCAGTAAACATACCGATAAAGCTGCCGATAATCCCGACGGCGCCGAACATACCGTCGATACGCTCGCCGGTGTAATACTGCTGATAGTCACGCATATCGGCACTAATGCCGGGGTTATACACAACGGCAAAGGAGTTTACAAAGCCGTTTAAGTAATACAAAATAATCAGCGCATACAAATTCTTATATAACGGATACAAAAGACCGATTAAGAAAATGTTGGCGAAGTTGCACCAAATCAGCAAATTGCGCTTGCCGATGGTGCGAATGGCAAACGGGCAGATAATCATTGCCCACAGTGCCGCGTTGCCGATCAGCGTGGTTGCGACACCGTATAGTGTCATACGTTCGGGATAGCCGTACATAAATGTCCAACCGATGATAACCCCAACCGCACCCTCTAAGAAGCCCAGCCAACCGGCAAGCGAGGTAATCCAAAAATATTTATTCTTGGCAACCGCGCGGAAGGCGTCGGAAAATTTAAAGTGGGAAATATGCGTTTTTGCAACGATGATACGCTCTTTTGTGCCGAATACCGCAACATAGGTAAGTAACAGACCGACAATGGCTACAATCGGGTAAATAATACGGTAGGTTTTGATGTTATTTAACCCACCTGTCAGCGTGGAGAGCATCGGAATAAACAAGCCCGTCAACGACGGCGCCATCGAATAGATAATCGACGACACCGAAACAATATCCGTACGCTCGTGGGAGTTCGGCGAAATCACATTGACCAAATCCGTA
>JBJEPU010000072.1:0-2567 GCA_051881395.1 Candidatus Fimenecus sp. | reverse complement strand
TTGCCGCCGCATACCAGCCCGCGTCCTGAACGAATGTATCGTCGCATCGCAAATTCATGGTCATCGGTGCGCCGCAAACGGGGCATTTTGGGATAAGTTCTGTCGGAATTTTCATATCTTTTTGCTGTGCGAGCATTTGCCGCACGGCTTTTTCATTGTCATAGGTCTTTTGATGACAGGCTTTTTCGCACTGCCAAAGTCCGTAATCCCCCTGTGTGTAAAATAAGCGATTTTTCGGGAATTCGGCTTTTTGAAACTGATGGTCAACATTTGTCGTGATGACAAAATATTCTTTGCGCTTCACCAAATCCAACAGTCGGGCATATACATCTGTGGGCGCATCCGTATAGCGATTTACGAAAATATGCCTACTCCAATATGCCCAATATACCTCGGGGGATTCAAACGGATAAAACCCACCCGAATACATATCGTGAAAGCCGTATTTGGCTTCAAAATCCGCAAAATATTTTTGAAAGCGTTCGCCGCTGTAAGTCAAACCCGCCGCGGCAGAAAGCCCTGCGCCTGCACCGATAACCACCGCGTCTGCCGTTTGCAGTTCTTCTTTGAGCCGTTTTATATTATCCGAGAAGCTCTCGGTAGATGTCATAGTCCAAGTTTTTAAAGACATTAAAAATTACCTCGATTTTGCTGTTTGTTTGCTTTTTATAGTTTTTTACCGTTCGTATGGCAATTTCTGCGGCACGCCTGTTCGGAAAATGAAATTCCCCCGTAGAGATACAGCAAAATGCAATGCTTTTGACACCGTTTTGCTCAGCAAGCGCCAAGCAAGAACGGTAACAGGCAGCGAGCAGTGTTTCGTTTTTTTCGGTAACATTGCCCTCAATAATCGGCCCAACTGTGTGTAATATAAATTTGCACGGCAGATTATAGGCTCTTGTAATCTTTGCCCTGCCCGTTGGTTCAGCATGGTCTTGTTTCTCCATAACCTTAGCACATTCCAACCGAAGTTCTACGCCGGCATAGGTGTGAATGGCGTTGTCAATGCAACCGTGACAAGGGCAGAAGCAACCAAGCATTTGCCGGTTTGCGGCATTTACAATCGCATCACAGCGAAGCGTTGTAATATCGCCCTGCCAAACATACATTTCTTCTTCTATCGGGGAAAGCTCTGAAAAGTCGGTAATCCCTTTTGCCGCAATTTCTTCTTGCAGATATTCGTCCTGTATTTGCAAAAAATCTGCGCCGACAGGATTTGGCGGGCGTACATTCATCAGTGCGCGAAGCAATCGCTTTTGGTCTGCTTCGCTTTGCGGGATTGCCGTCTTGGTATCCTGCGGTTGTTCTTGTAATAAATACTGTATTAAAATAATTCTTTTTTCGGCATGTGTCATTGTTTCCACATTCCTTTCAAATATCGAAATGTAAAAGCCGCGCAACCAGCAGCATGCGCGGCTTTCATCCGACGATAAAATCGACGATTATTCTCTGACTACGCTGATACGCTTTTGAATATGATTGCCGCTTGTCGCTTCATCAATCATTGCAATAGCATAATCCGCATAGCTTATGATGCTTTCCCCTTTGGCATTGAGCGTTAATTCCTCACCGCCGAGAATGTATTTGCCGGTACGTTCACCATCTGCTCTGAAATCTCCCGCAGGGCTGATAAATGTCCACTTTACATCATTTCGCTGCCGAAGCTCTGCAAGCGCTTTCCCCTGTGCTTTTGCCAGCGGCAAAAACTGCGGCGGGAAATCTGCTCCATCAGAGACTACGGCGGTGTGTTCCGGATTTACATACAGGCTACCTGCGCCGCCAACTACAAGTAAACGCGTATTCGTTCCAGAGAGAATATCGCACAAGTGCTTTAAAGAAGTGCTGTGTTGGGGGAGAAGTTCTTCCGCCCAAGCGCCGAAAGCGTCAATCACGACATCAAAATCTTTTAAATCAGCGGCAGTCAAATCAAACAAATCTTTTTTCAGCACGTTTTGTGCCACAGACTGATTTTCCTCACGCACTACGGCGGTAACTTCCAAGCCTCTGTTGACTGCTTCCTCGACAATCAGTTTGCCGGCTCTGCCGTTTGCACAAATTACTGCAATTTTCATTTTGTGTTCCTCCTTGATTTTCGGTTATCACCGAATTTTTTTAAAATATTTCTTTTGGGTTATACTTGAAGCATCGGAACGGCCGTTCTCCGCTTGCTTCGGTTTTATTATATCGAGAATAGTTTCTAATGTAAAGTAAGCACTATTTTGTGGTGTAGTTACCAAAAAGGAACAATTGCGTATTTTCAAGTCTTTTTAAGTTTAAATTTTTTTGTGAATCTGTTGATTTTTTACGGAAAGGTATTGTATAATCAAAACAGAAAATACTTTTTATAATTTTGAGGAGGCGCTTAGTTTGCGTGAACAGACCATACAGAAAGAACTGCCCGCTTGCCCTGTGGAGACAACGCTGACTTTAATCGGCGACAAATGGAAAGTGTTAATACTGCGCGACTTAATGCCGGGTAAAAAGCGATTTGGGGAATTAAAAAAATCTATCGGCAGTGTGTCGCAAAAGGTACTGACTGCACAGTTGCGGGATATGGAAGCCAGCGG
>JBJEPU010000071.1:0-2609 GCA_051881395.1 Candidatus Fimenecus sp. | reverse complement strand
TCCCTTTCGGACGGTGCGGGGTTATATCCTAACCAATCGGGGCTTAGCATTCACGCAAGGCACCGTGACATTGCCGCCGAATTGGAGGCGCAGTACGATTTTGCCGTAAAAAACGGCTGTGCGGTTGACCATGCCGACAACCATTGCGCCACGCTGTACGGCATTAACGGGCGGCGGTTTTACCGTGACGCTTACGCCTTTTGCAGTCGTCACAACCTCCCCTACCGTTTTCCGAAAACGCCGTATTTTTTAGAGCGGCAGTTGGGGCGAAAACTCCCCCGCGCGGTGCTTGCGTTTCAACAGCATTTGGTGCGCCTCGGCGAAAAGCAAGGCGTGAAAATGCCTGATGATGTGGTTTCCAATCCGTATTCCGTCGAAAAAATCGGGGATTACGAAGCCTTACGCCGTTATTATCTCGATGCGGTGGAAAACGCAATAGACGGCGTAACGGAAATGTTTTTGCACCCCGCCTACCCTTTGGAAAACGGCGAACGCGAATGGCAAAAGCGCGTTTGGGAATTGCAACTGTTGCAAAGCGGCGACATTTTGCAAAAGGCAGAGGAAAAAGGCATACAGGTGGTTTCCTGGCGCATATTTGAGAATTTATAACAGCAAAAACCCGCAGTTTCATAAGAGACTGCGGGTTATCTTTTTTAAGCCGAATTATACTTGTTTGGTGTTGCACTCGCCTGCCCATTCAAAGCCCTTTTTGGCGACAATGACGGCGATAATTTCATTGAGTATTGCTGCCGCGGCAATCGTACCCTGTATAATTTCTGCACATTCCGGGGCAGAGCCTTGTAAGGAGGATACGGCAATGCCCGTAAATACCAAGGACACGCCCGAATGGGGCAAAAGCGTAAGCCCCAAATACTTTTTGACGGTTTTCGGCGCTTTTGTAACGGCACTGCCGAAATAGGCGCCGAAATATTTGCCCGCCGCACGCGAAAGGATATAGACGGCGGTAAACAGCCCTGCGCCCAAAATGGAATGATAGTTAAGCGGCGCGCCGAGATTGACAATGGCAAGCAAGATTGCCACACCCAAAAGCGGGTGGAAATCTTTGGAGATTTGCGCCAAGCGTTCTTCCGAGACAATATTGGCAAACGCGGCGGAAAACGCCATACCCATCAGCATAAAGTTTAAAACGGGAGAGGGCATGACATAGGTGTTCACCACCATACCCAACGCGCTGACGGCGGCTAATCCGACACATAGAATCAACAGTGTTACCGCTTTTCCGCGGTCTTTTTTGAGCAAAAATCCTGCGGGCACACCGAGGACTGCGCCAATCACAAGCGGCAACAGCACAATCAACGGAATCATATATGCGGGCATACCTCCGCCTGAAAGGTACGAGGTAATCACGGAAATGACCGTGAAAAACACCACCACGCCCACCATATCATCGAGAGCCGCCATGGGAATCAGCGTTTTTGTAACAGGACCGTCGGTTTTAAACTCCTGCACAATGGAAAGGGCGGGTGCAGGTGCGGTTGCCAAGGCAATCCCGCCGAAAATCACCGCAAGATACAAAGGAATTTCCATAAAATAAAAGAATATGCAGAACACAAGGCTCACAAGGAAAAAGGTACCCAGCGATTGGGTTAAGGTGGTGACGATGATTTGTTTGCCCGAGCGTTTGAGTTTGCGCCATACCAATTCCGTGCCAATCATCACACCGACAAAACATTCCGCAAGGTGCATCAAAATTTGATACCACTGTGCGTCCAAAAGGGATTGAGGCAACAGCGCTACCGCGTAAGGGCCGAACACCATACCCGCAATCAGCCACCCCAAAATGGCGGGCAGTTTGATTTTGGTAAAGAGTTTCCCAATGATAAAAGCGATTGCCAAAACGGCAAGCCACCGAAGGATTTGCATTTTATTCACCTGCGTTTCAGAAAAATTTCCTTCTGCACTTGACTTGTGCTTTGTATCTGTATTACACTATTGTTGACCGTTCGGTCAACAAACATATAGTATTATATGCAATATAGGTACTTTCGTCAAGAAATACGGCGTGATATTTATAAAATGTTCAAACTTTCGGTCGAAACACCGCGGTTTCAAATTGACAAGACTTACCTGTTTTTGGTATGATACTGTATAGAAATCATAGAAAAGTGAGGGCTTATTGTGCAATACTCTATTCACCGCAACTTACATACCGATTTCAGCGTGTTTGAGGAAAACAAACTGCCTGCACGCAGTTACTTTATCCCCTTTTCCACAGTGGAAAAAGTCAATGCAAGTGATTATAAAAACGAACGCTATACTTCCGACCGCGTGTTTATGCTCAGCGGCGAATGGGAGTTTGCCTATTTTGACCGTTTGAGTAAAATCCCCGAACCGTTTGACACCGCTTCGGCACAGTTTGACAAAGTAAATGTTCCTTCCACTTGGCAGAGAACGGGCTACGACCAAATTGCCTATATCAACACGCGGTATCCGTTTCCCAAAAAGCCGCCGCATATCCCCGAAGATGTGGCTGTGGGCATTTACAGAAAAACCGTTGTTTTGACGGAAAGCCCGCGCAAAGTCATCACCTTTTTGGGCGTGGCAGGCGCAATGGCACTTTATATCAACGGCAAATATGGGGGGTATTC
>JBJEPU010000070.1:0-14562 GCA_051881395.1 Candidatus Fimenecus sp. | reverse complement strand
TTCAAGCGAAGTCACTTTGCGAACTGCATCATCTAATACTTGCAGTAAATGCTCTGTCCCGTCAGCCCCATCCAAATAATTATTTTCGATTTGGTCACAGACATTTTTGATAAGCAGTTTCAAAGAAACCTTCGTCACGCCCTCAATCGCGCCGATACCGCTGTCACTCGCAAGCAAGCCGTCTAAAACGCTGTCCAAATCCAATTGTGTGGCAAGATATAAATACAGACTGCCCGCATCCTTGATGTCGGGAATTAAATCATATTCCAACAAATAGCGAATATAATTATTGGCAAATTGGTTGATGTCGTTGCCGCCGAAATTCAAAGCAAACGCCGTCAATCGGTACGGTTGCGGATAGGTTGTGCCGTATGCAGAGACAGGACGCGAACGGTCGATATCGACTGTTTCATAGGTCGCGGAAATATCCCCTGCGGGATTGCGATTGTCCAGCGTGACGACACGCAGATAGCACGGGAAGCTGAGCATAGACGCCGAGGAGCAATCCGTCAGCGTTTCGCCGTTGTCAGAGATATGCGAAGCAATATCCGGCACATGGATATGCCCCGTAAAGGCAAAATGCATACCGGCATCGGCAAAGTTTTCACAAACCTCTTGCCAATTATCAATCGGGAAAGCAGTAAACAGATTGTCCTCATTTTCAAAATGCTCAACCAAGTTAAAGTGCGTAAGGCCGATGACTGTAAGCCCCTGTGCTTTCGCGTCGGCAATTTGTTCGAGCGCCCATTGCATCAGCGCTTCGGAATACGCACCGCGGGTTTCGGCTTTATTTTCGCCTTTGGAGTTAATATCTGCGGAATAGCAAGCGCCATCCAGCGCAATTAAGCGGTAACCGCCGTCCAAATCCGCTGTATAAGAAAGCATACCCGCTTCTTCGCCGTCGGGCGGGGTAAAAGTACTAATCGCGTGGTCATAGCCTAAATTCTGATAAATCTCGCGGAATTCTTCGGGCTCTGTCCAACGCGTGGAAACAAATTTGCCGTTTTTAAACTCTGCCGCATTGCCGTTTCGAATGTCGTGGTTGCCGTCGATAACGAACACCTCAACGCCCGTATCGCGCTCAAACTGCTCTAATTTCGCCGCTAAGGCTCTGTGCCCTTCATATTCGCCGTTTTTGGTCAGGTCACCCGGGATAATCAGGTACTTTAAGCCGCGCTCACGCGCTTCAATGCTGTATTCATTGAGCGCATTGTCTAAAAGCGCTTCGGCGAGGTACGAAGTGGTGGAATTGAGCTTTGACGCTTCAATAAACGCATTGACATCTGCGCCCATTAAGCTCTGCGGAAAATAATGCAGGTCGTTCATGACGCCCACAGTTACTTCTCCGCTCGACGCTACCGAGCGCACAAGCGTGGAAGGCACCAAAGCAAAAAGCAGTGCCAAAGTCAGCAAAAATGCCGCCGATTTTGTCACCGTTCGTTTCAGGTTTTTCATTGCCGTCTCCCCAATCTGTATAAAATTACCAATATACAGTTGAAGTATAGCATATTTTTAAAGCCGATTCAATAAAATTTTGTCAAAAAAAGGGCAACTGAACATATATTTCACAACAAAAAACCGCCGTTCAACAGTTCGGCGGTTTTTTGTTGTTTAATTCTTCGATAATATAATCGAGTTTTTTGTGCAAGTCTTTTAATATGATTTCGGATTTCAAGTTAATTTTATAATCGTTTTCACTGCGCTGTCGGTCCTTTTGTTCTTGGCGCTGTTGGCTCATCATAATCAGCGGTGCCTGCACGGCGGCAATGCAAGACAATACCAAATTGAGCAGGATAAACGGGTACGGGTCAAACGCACGGGAAGCCGCAATTAAATTGACAACAATCCACAAAAGAAGCAGTGCGCTGAACGATAAAATAAAGCCCCAACTGCCCGCAAACGCCGCCATTTTATCCGCCGCGCGCTGACCGAAGGTTTCTTTTTCCTCCCCGCGCGTTGCCACCGTGTTTTCCAAAAGCAAGTGGATAATTTCTTCGTTGGTCATATTGTCGTGCGGGGTGTTGAGAATGTACCCGAGCAGTTCTTTGTCATCCAAAGCAGTCACCTCCGATTTAGTATCGGAGAAAAAGGGAAAAATATGCAAAGCAATACCCTGCTATGCGCACATTTGCGAAATGATGCTCGGAATATCAAGTCGATACCCGATTTTATAATACGCGTGCAGTATAACAAGTGAAACACGGTCCTCTTTTTCCACCAAAATCACAAAATAGGACATTCTTTGACTGCCGTTTTCACTTGGTTTGTAGGCAGAGGCATATGTATATTTCGCGCCGTTTTCCGTACCGGAAACAGGCGTGATTTCAAAAAAATCATATTTGGGATATCTGTCGAAAAAGATGCTGTTCAGTCGGTCAAGCACTTTTCTTTGATACATACGCGGCAAATGCTCAAATTCATAGACCTCCATGGTCAAAGCGCAGTTCTCCGGCGCTTCGGAACGAAAATGCTTTTCGGTATAATATGTAAAGGTATCCCCAAAGCAAACACATTCCGGCTTGCTGTATCCGTATTCTGTATTTTCTGTAAGCAACGGTGCCGCAACCAATGCGGAAGTCTGATACTTTTGCTCGATTGCATCACACTTTTGCAGTGTGCTTTCCTGTAAACTTGCCTTGCCGAGTATGTATGATGCAGTCAGCGCGCAAAGAACAGCGACTGTAAACACCACCGAAGCGGAAATGCGCAGTTTTTTCTGCACGCCGTTTTCAAAGAACAGCCCGACAAGCCACAGGAGAATACCGACAGTACCAATGCCAAGCGGAATATAAAACAGAAACGGCGCTACAAACCAACCATAGATAAAGTCAGAATAGCTTCCCCTCTCTGCAATCGCGCTCCACACAAGACACAACACCACAATTGCACAAAACAAGCACAAAAATGCACGAACATTTTTCTGCATCATTTTACCCCCTTTTCGGTCATTTTACGGTAAAACCAACATTCTTTGATAAGCACAGAACGCCTTGCGGGCGTGGAAAACGCCGCTACGCAAAAATGCAGTCCGTATGTAAAGCAGGTGGTCTCTCGCTTGCAAAACTTTGCTGTAATTCTGCAAAACGGTACGACCGTTCCCTACGCAATATTACTTATTTTCGGCAGAAAAATACGCGGGTGGGAAAAACCCGCCCGCGTACAGTTCTTTTCTTATTTGCCTTTTTTCTCGTCGACGGGTTCGTCCGTTACCAGCTCTTTCAGGCTGGTTGCAAGCCCTGCAAGGCTTTGAATTTCGGACGGGATAATAATTTTAGTTGCCTTGCCGTCGGCGGCTTTTGCAAATGCTTCGAGACTCTTAATCGCAATCACGGCGTCGCCGGGGTTTGCCTCGTTAATCATACGGATTGCATCGGCATTTGCCTTCTGTACGGCGAGAATGGCTTGCGCTTCACCCTCGGCTTCGCGGATTTTGGCTTCTTTGACAGCCTCAGCACGCAGAATTGCCGCCTGTTTTTCCGCCTCGGCGTTGAGAATTTGCGACTCTTTGTGCCCTTCGGCAACCAGAATCTTACTTGCCTTTTCGCCCTCGGCGGTGAGAATGGCCTCACGGCGCTGACGCTCGGCTTTCATCTGTTTTTCCATCGCGTCCTGAATTTCACGCGGCGGAATGATATTTTTCAGTTCGACACGGTTGACCTTAATGCCCCACGGGTCAGTCGCTTCGTCCAAAATCACGCGAATTTTCGCGTTGATGGTGTCGCGCGAGGTCAAGGTGCTGTCGAGTTCCAATTCACCGATGATGTTACGAAGCGTTGTCGCAGTCAGGTTTTCAATCGCCGACAGCGGCGCTTCTACACCGTAAGTGTAAAGCTTCGGGTCGGTAATTTGGAAAAACACAACCGTATCAATCTGCATGGTAACATTATCTTTGGTGATAACCGGCTGCGGTGCGAAATCAACCACCTGCTCTTTTAAAGAGACGATTTTGGCGACTCTCTCAAAGAACGGGATTTTAATGTGAAAGCCCGTTTGCCAAGTTGTCATATACGCACCCAAGCGCTCAATGACATACGCTTTTGACTGCGGAACAACCTTAATGTTTGCCGCCACAATCAACAGAATTACCAATACAATACCTAAGAGAACATAAATCCACATACTAAACCCTCCGTTTGTTTATTGCTTTTCAGATTGCTGTGACACAATCAGTTTAACGCCTTCCATTTTGCGGACAATCACGACAGCGTCCTTCGGGATGACCGAACCGTCTTCCGAGCGTGCCGTCCAGGTGTTGCCCATAGCCTTTACAAGCCCCGTGGATTTCAGATTGTTGATTTCTTCCAACACCACGGCTTCTGCGCCGATACAGCGGTCTGCATTCGTCTTTTGGATTTTGGTCGCCGTCATTTTTTTGACGAGCGGCCTTGTGGCAATCAGGCAAATTGCAGATACGACCAAGAACAGCACAACTTGCCAAACTACACCCACCCCGCAAAGATTTGCAAGCAATGCGCACAACACGCCGAGTGCAAACCACGCAGAAACCAACTGCACGGTGGCGGCTTCTAAAATCAAGAACAGCACCAAAAGCACAATCCAGATAACCGTCAGGGCGGTTGATGAAATTGTCAGCATTCAAATCACCTTCCCTTTCAAACATTCGGCGCGGTACCCTCGCCTGATGTTGTTCTCATAGTATCATAATTTTTTTCGGTTGGCAAGTATTCCACAAGCGAAGTGAACGGGCACACTTGAACGCGAAATCAGCCGTTTTTCCTTATTTTATGCCAAAAATGCCGTCCAAATCACAGCAATATGGTTTGGACGGCAGGTTTTCATATGATTTGGGGGATTTTTCCCTTTTTTACCATAAAAAAATGCAAAAATTTTTAAAAATAGAGTTCGATTGACCGCGAAAAATTTTTATTTTTCTTTTAAAGAAATATACTGCAACGGATATTCCCCCGTCACACGGTCAGCGGCAATATAATCGGCATACACTGCGCGGTTTTCGCTGTAAAGGAGCGCAACGGCACGCTTGATGCCCGGGCGTGCGCGGGTTTGCGAGTCGGTATTCAGCAATGTACGCACTTCTTTAAATCGGCGGTCATCGACTCTTAAAAAGGCAGGCAACACGCCTGAGGCGTTTGTGGCGAGGCGGTCACAAACCATTTTGTCGCGTAAAACCGCATTGTCCGTTTGCGGCAAAGCACATAAATAGGTAAATAAGTTTTCCGAATAGACATCTAACGGCACTTTCTCGGTCGGTGCATTTTTTGCAGACAAATATTCCGCAAAATCAGCAAAGAATAAAAATGGCTCTGCCTCGGTAGCGGACAAAGCATACTGCACCGTGCGGCGAAACCGTCCGCTGTTCCAAATGCGGTCAAAGGCGTCCTCTGCCCCGTGCATTTTCCGCAATTCTGTTTGTGAAAGCCAAGGCGTGGACTGTACCTCATAAGGCGGGACTTCGGAAAAGGTACAAGGGTATTCTTCGGTATTTTCACGCATCGGCGCACCGTAAAGCAATTTTAAAAAGCCGAATTGCAACATATCGGGTACGAGGGCAAAGGCTTTGTTGAAACTGTCAGCAAAACTGTTGTAATCCTCATACGGCAAACCTGCGATTAAATCAATATGAATATGGATATTGCGCGGAGAGATAAGTCGCTCGATATTGCGGATGAGGTTGTGCGTATCGGTCTTACGGTGAATACTTGCCAGCGTGGTTTCGTTAAAACTCTGCAACCCGATTTCAAGTTGTATTGCCCCTTTGGGCGCGGTTGCCAACAAGTCTATGAGCGCATCGTTTAAAATATCGCCCGCAATCTCAAAGTGAAAGCAGACGGTATCGGGAATTTCTTTGCCATAGTGCGACAGGATAAATGAAAAAATCTCGTACGCGCGTTTTTTGTCAGCATTAAAGGTGCGGTCCACAAACTTGACGGTTTTTGCGCCGCTGTTCGCAAGACGTAAAATGTTTTCTTTGGCGGTTTCAAGCGAAAAAAAGCGTACCGTACCGCACCGCCCCGACAAGCAAAATGCACAGTTGTACGGACACCCGCGTGAGGTTTCAAGATAACCAATGCGCCCGTTTAAAGTCTCAAAATATTCGTCGCAATACGGTGAAACAGGGTTGCCCGTTCCGATATACGGTGCGGACAAATGCAAATGATGTCCTAAACGAAAACATAGCCCCTCGACTGCGACAAGCGCACGGTTGTCCCCTGTCTGCAAAGCGTTCAGCAGTGCGGCAAAGGGATATTCCCCTTCGCCCGATATGACAAAATCCACAAACGGATAATTTTTCAAAATCTGTTCGGCGCGGTAGGAAACCTCCGGTCCGCCGAGGACGATTTGCACGGACGGCTTATCCGATTTAATGCGTTCGGCAAGTTCTAAAACCGCCTGCACATTCCAAATATAGGTACAAAACCCTACCACATCGGCATTTTCTGCGGACAGACGGGCAAAAACCGCATCCTGCGGCTCGTTGACCGTGCCCTCCACGACCTTCGCCGTCACTTCGGCAGAACAATACGCCCTGACGCCCGCAAGCAGGAACCAAGGCGCAAGAGACGAATGAATATATTTAGAATTTAAACAACAAATTACGGTTTTCATCGCGGCTTGTTTCCTTACAAAATATGCTGAATGCCCTCTGTGGAACAGTCTTTGCCGGCACGCTTTTTCTCTAACTGCGTTTTTAAGGCTTCAAAGGTTTTGCGCGTCATGGGGTATGCCACGCACGACAAAACGGAAACGGCAATTAAAACCGCGGGAATGAGCGTTGCAATGTTTTCCATACCGTTTACAATATGCGCATCGGTCACACGGCGAATTAAATCCTCCTGCCCTGCCACATCGGCAGAAGCGTCATAGCCGTACAAGGACAAAAGCTGTCCTGCCGCCAAAATGCCGAATGCCGAGCCGAATTTTTGCACAAGTTGCGGCAATGCCGTAATAATGGATTCGCGCCGTTTGCCGTTTTTAAACTCGTCAAGTTCCACCAAATCATACCCCATCGAGTAGAACAGCGTCCAAAAGGTGCCCGCGCCCATCCCTAAAAGCGCAGGGCTCAAAATACACATAATCGGGAAATTGCCGACGCGCACATCTAAGCCGACGCATTTTAAAATCAGTTCACCGACACAAGTGAGACTTAAAAACAGGATTGCGGCGAAACGGCGGTCTTTCTTTTGTGCCGTTTTTTCGACCAATGGCACGGTTATCGCCATAAATACAACCAGCGACAAAATCACAAAGGTGATGCCGGTATCGTATTCCATACCGATGCAATCAATGACCATATAGGTTAAGTTGGACTGTATCATCGAGGAAGCCGCCAAGAAGAAAAAGACAAACAGCAAAAACCATTTTGCGGGTTTGAGCTTCAAGACCTCGCCGAACGAACGGAATGTACCGCGTACCGTGCTTTTTTCCGTGCCGGTTTCGGCGGTTTTCGGGGCGTAGATACCTTGTAAGGATTTACAGCAGACAAAGCCGAACAGTACTGCTAATATGCTGATAATAGCCGCAATCACCGCATAGGCGTTGCTTTGATATTTTTCCGTCAGCAAAACGGCAACCGTCGGCACCAACGCGGGCAAAATATTGCCAAGCCCGACTGCTACCGCATTCAGCAAAGAGGACAGCGAGCGAATATCCGTTCGTTCGTCATAATCCTCGGTCAATTCTGCAACCACCGCATAATACGGAATGGTATACATTGTGTAAAACACCCAAATCAACATAGAAATCAAAGTGTAGACCAACACTTTGACAAGCTGACTTGAAAATCCCGCGCCAAAACTCGTCCACGCTACAACAAACACCAAGGCAAGCGGCACCACAGACATTTTCATCACTTTGCGTTTGTCCACACCTGCACGGTCGGTGTAACTGCCGATCATCGGGTCCGTGACGGCGTCCCACGCAATGGAAATAAAAATCACGATAGATGCAAAGCGTGGCTGAATTCCGACGATTTCGACCAAAAAGGTCAGGTAATATGTATAAAACATATTGTAAATCAGTGATTCCGTAAAAATGCCGAATGCATATCCAAACTTTTTCTTTTTCGGCAATGTCTTTTGCATCAGTCCACCTCCAAAAAATAAATAAGGGAAGTGTGTAAAAACACGCCTCCCTGCATGTATCTATATCGTATTATATATAGTTTTTTCGCAAATTGCAAGAGCCGAGACAGAAAAAGGAGATGCCAGTCTGCACTTGCATCTCCCACACAATTATTTCTGCGTATGGCAAGCACTGCTCATCGGGCAGTCTGCGCATCCGCAACCACAGGAGGATTTTCCTTTTTTCTTGTTTTTAATCATACTGACGATAATCGCCGCTACGACAGCAATTAAAACAGCACATATAATAATCGTTGCTATATTTTGAGAAAGCCAAGTAAGCATTACATTTCACCTCTATTTTCAGATGATTTATTTTGAAACTTTCACATTTTTTGTGAGTTTGGTCGCCTCGGAATAACGCTTAATGAACAGCATATACACGAAAGCTGCAAGTACAATCACTGCCGCAATCAAACCGAACACATTCAAATTTCCTGTAAACGCCGAGCCGAACTGATAAATCATCAGAGAGATTGCATAGGCAAACACGCACTGATACAGAATGGCAAACCAAGTCCATTTCGCACTGTTCATTTCGCGTTTAATCGCACCGATTGCCGCAAAGCAAGGTGCACACAACAAATTGAATACCAAGAACGAATACGCGGCAAGGCGTGACATTCCTTCAAAATCCAGCACACCGAATACACCGACAACCTCTTCTTTGGCAACCAATCCCATAATGGTTGCAACGGTCGCCTTAATATTACCAAAGCCAAGCGGTTTAAAAATCCAGCAAAGAGCGCCGCCGAGCATACCGAGGATGCTGTTCTCCAAATCCATTTCCGTGCTGAAAGCAAACGAGCCGTCCACCACACCAAAGCAGGAGCCTGCCCAAATGACAATAGAGGAAAGCAAAATAATTGTGCCTGCCTTTTTGATGAACGACCAAGCGCGTTCCCACATAGACCGAAGAACATTGCCGACAGTCGGCCAATGGTATGCGGGAAGCTCCATCACAAAGGGCGCGGGGTCGCCTGCAAACATTTTGGTTTTCTTGAGCATTATGCCGGAAATGATGATTGCCGCAATCCCGATGAAGTATGCACTCGGCGCAACCCACCACGCACCGTCAAAGAGCGCAGAAGCAATCAAGGCAATAATCGGGAGTTTCGCACCGCAGGGAATAAAGGTTGTTGTCATAATCGTCATACGGCGGTCACGCTCGTTTTCAATCGTACGGGACGCCATAATGCCGGGAACGCCGCAGCCGGTACCGATAAGCATCGGGATAAAGGATTTGCCGGAAAGACCGAACTTGCGGAAGATACGGTCAAGCACGAAGGCGATACGAGCCATATATCCGCAGGATTCCAGGAAAGCAAGGAGGATAAACAGTACAAGCATCTGCGGTACAAAGCCGAGCACCGCACCGACGCCGCCGATAATCCCATCCACTAACAAACTGCTCAGCCATTCGGGACTGTTGACCGCGTCCAAACCGTTTTGCACAAGCACCGGTATGCCAGGCACCCATACGCCGTATTCGGACGGATCGGGCACGCCCTCCGCTTCTTCGCCGAGCGCGGTTTCGTAAATTGCAGAAATATCATATCCTTCTTCTGCCAGCGAATCGGCATAAGAGCCATATGCCTCATCAAATGTGCCGAAATCTTCATCGGCAATCGCTGTCTGAATGTCCTCAGCGCCGATTACACCGTTTTCGGCAGCGGCGTCCACAAGAAAAACCATTTCTTCTGTCCAAACATTTTCGACAGCATAGTCGGTCATCGCCTCCTCATAAGCAGAAGTGCCGATGCCGAACAGATGCCAACCGTCACCAAACACGCCGTCATTCGCCCAATCGGTCGCAAATGTACCGACGGTAGAAACGGCAATATAGTATACGAGGAACATCACCACCGCAAAAATCGGGAGCGCCGCAAAGCGGTTGGTTACAACCTTATCAATCTTATCGGAGGTGGACAGTTTTCCGGCAGATTTTTTCTTGTAACAGCCCTTTATAATCTGACCGATATAAACATAGCGCTCGTTTGTGATAATGGACTCTGCATCATCGTCCAATTCCTCTTCAACCGCTTGAATATCGGATTCAATGTGTTCTAAGGTTGCTTTGTCAAGATGTATCTGCGCAAGCACTTTATCGTCGCGTTCAAAAATTTTGATGGCGTACCAGCGTTGCTGTTCTTCGGGCAAAGTATGTACCGCCGCCTCCTCAATATGTGCGAGTGCGTGTTCAACCGTGCCCGAAAAGGTATGCATCGGCACCGTTTTACCGTTTTTCGCCGCGTCGATAGCCGCCTCGGCCGCTTGTGTAATACCTGTGCCTTTTAATGCGGAGATTTCAACCACCTTACAGCCAAGCGCACGGGAAAGCTCCTCTATATTGATTTTATCGCCGTTTTTCTTTACGACATCCATCATATTGATAGCGACAACAACGGGAATACCGAGCTCGGTCAGTTGGGTTGTCAAATATAAGTTTCTTTCCAAGTTTGTACCGTCGATAATGTTTAAAATCGCATCGGGGCGCTCAGCAATCAAATAATTCCTCGCCACAACCTCCTCTAAGGTATACGGAGAGAGCGAATAAATCCCGGGAAGGTCTGTAATCACAACATCGTTGTGATTTTTCAGTTTCCCCTCTTTTTTCTCAACCGTCACGCCCGGCCAGTTCCCGACAAATTGGTTGGAACCGGTTAAAGCATTAAATAAGGTCGTTTTACCGCTGTTCGGATTTCCCGCAAGGGCAATACGCAAATCCATAGGTTATATCCTCGCTTTCTTAATTAGCATATGCTAACCGTAAATTTAAAAAATATGGGGAAACCTTCCCCGAACCGTCTGTTTTACTCTATTTCAATCATTTCCGCATCGGCTTTGCGAAGGGATAACTCGTACCCACGGACAGTGACTTCCATGGGGTCCCCAAGCGGTGCAACCTTACGAATATGGACTTCCACACCTTTCGTCAGCCCCATATCCATAATGCGGCGCTTGACCGCACCTTCGCCGTGAAGTTTCACGACCTTGACCGTTTCGCCGACCTTTGCTGCTTTGAGCGTTTTCATGCCTACACACCTTCCCTAATACTGATTTTCTGTATATCTACCGCAGAATATCAAATCATAATTTTCTGCGCCATTTCCCGACTGATTGCAATGCGGGAGTCTTTCACATTGACAATCACATTGCCGCTGATGGTATTGATAACCGTGACCGCACCGCCTGCGACAAATCCGAGGTTTTCCAAATGCGATTTCACCTCTTGTTTTCCGCCGATTTTTTTGATGATATTTTCTTCTCCGACTTCTGCCATTGTCAGCGGCATCATAAAATCTTCCTTTCCGATATAATCAGCAGTTAGCTTCGGCTAACCGCCGCGTTGAAAAATTAGTTAGCCTTTGCTAACCAACTGATATTATAGGGGATTGTACTGTATTTGTCAATCCACAATTTTTGTTTTTTCATAATATGCCGCATTTTCGGCAGATAAAACAATCAGTTAGCGTTTGCTAACTGATGTTCTTGTGTAAAATGTCTATATGCTATCGTCGTTTTCGATAGCGTTACCGTGCTCGCCTACCGCCGTCTTTTCGGAAGTATCACTTGATTTTCATAGGGTATTATGGTAAACTGATGGTACTTTGTCGGTGGATTTTATCCGATATTATGGGAGGTGCTGTTATGCATTTGCAGGAATCCGGTGAAATGTACCTGGAAACGATTTATATTCTGTCACAGCAAGGCGGCACCGTTCGCTCGATTGATGTCGGCGAATATATGGGCTTTTCCAAACCCAGCGTCAGCCGCGCAGTCAGTCTTTTAAAAAGCGGCGGGTATGTTTTCATGGATGCGGACGGTGCACTCACTTTGACACAAAGCGGTCTTGCGGTTGCCAAGAAAATCTATGAACGGCATACAACCTTATCCGAATTTTTGATACAACTCGGCGTCAGCAAAGAAAACGCTGTTGCCGATGCGTGCAAAATGGAGCATGACATCAGCGACGAAACCTTTGAAGCGCTGAAACGCCATGCGCAGACACACAGAGAAAAATAGCCGATTTATCATATCAATATTAAAAAACGAGCGTGCATAAAAACTATGCACGCTCATTTTTGTTGTGCGGAAAAAGGCATTATTACTGCAAATCGCCTTTTTCGCTTCGTTTAGAAAAGTTGTCCGGGAAGCTTTAACTTTTCCTTATAGGGGAAGGCTTTGTCAAAGGCTTCTGTTTCTGCTTCATCCACAAAATAGCCTTGCGGCGGGGCATATTCCCCGGTAATGCCGTTTAAATATCCCGGTATCAATTCCTTGCAAAGGAAAAATGAGGCGTCTGCCCCCTCGGGCAAGCCGTGATACCGAATTCCGAATTGCGAGGCATAGCCAAAGCCGCTTTTTCCGTAGAACGCAATATTTCCCTCAAAGCAAACCGCGCCGCAACCGAGCGCCACCGCTTTCTCCAAGGAATAGTCCAACAGAATTTTGCCGTAGCCTTGTCTTTGCCATTCCGGCGCAATGCAAATCGGCCCCATGGCCATAATCGGGATTTCTCTGCCGTCATCCGCTTGAATATTTGCCCGCACAAACACATTTTGCCCAATCAGTTTTCCGTCCTTTTCCAGAACAAAATCGAGCTCCGGTACAAAAGCCGCATCGTCTCTTAACCGATGCAGGACATAATGCTCCAAACAACCCGGGCGGTAAACATTCCAAAAAGACTCTCTTACGAGATTTTCCACATCTCTTTGTTCGGATTTTCTTTCTAAACGAATTTGATAGTCATTTTTATTCATTATTTATTCCTCCTGATGCTTGTTGACTGCAATACGGGGAGGTTTGTGCGAGATTGTATTTACGCAAACCTCCCGGTCAGCCTACAATCTCCGAGGTGTTGTTTTTCAAACAGCAATCTCCTTAAAATGAAATATTTATAATCAGCCTTGCGGCGGATTAGACGAATTGGGGTTTGTCGGGGAAATGAACGGAACGGGCAATGCCCGTTCCCTACGCATAAAATACAATATGCGCGTAGGGGGCGACGACTCGGCGCCCCGTTGTAGGGGCGTGCATTGCGCGCCCGTTTGTGGGGGCGGGGTTCCGCGCCCGCCCGTAGGTTTTGATGTAATTTCGCGGAACGACACTAAGGTCGTTCCCTACGCACGAAATGCATTTTCAGGGTAGGGCGGGGGCTTGCCCCCGCCGCGGGGTTTGCTGTGAATTGACGGCGGGGGCAAGCCCCCGCCCTACCGATAAACCAATTTGTATTGCGAAAAATTTACGGGGCGCCGGGTCGACGCCCCCTACAAACATAAATCCAAATGTGTATAATTCTCTATACGCATATGATACTTTATTATATGCATTTTTGCAATACGAGTCAAGGCGCACAAATTCGCCTTCCGCAATTTTCCGTTGACGCAACGGTATCAATATTAGATATTGTAAACTATATTGCATACCTGTTTCCGTTGCAAAATCTCCTTTGAGAAATCACTTGACACTACGGCAAATATGATTGGCAATCACTCGAATGCGATAGTATGCGGTTTATTACATCATTGCTTGTCTTCTTTGCATTTTTCTCCAATTCAAAAATCCATAAATATCATTTATTAAAAAGGCGATGAAACATACTATAACGGAAACATAAGAAACATCTTTCAAAGCCGCCAATGTCCATAAAACAATCAAGACGATATCATTTGCCGCATACCCTATTGCAAAATAGGGACTTCTTCTGCATGTAAGATATACCGCTAAAAAACTGGTTGTTACGGATACGGTACTTGGAATGATATTCGCAGTATGGAAATACATCAGTATAAAATAAAAAATCACTGTCACAATTACAGTCAAAATCCATATAAAGATATGCTCTATTTTACCGATTCGATTCACTTTCACTTCGGATTTCTTTCCCTGATAGGGGTTTCTCAGCCATGAGATTAAAGCAACAAATGCCATAGGTGCTGTCATACCAAGATAAGTTACCATTTCACCGAAATATGAAAATTTGTAAGATATAAAACCATATAGCGCACTAAAAATAATCATTAAAAATTGCCCTATTGGGTTCCCTTTCGCGTTAAATATCAACGATGTCACGCCTATCAAGGAAGCAATGAGCGTAATATAATTGTCTCTGTCAAATGTAAAAAAAACGACCACAATACCAAGTACAGAAAACATCCACAACAATTTTTCAGTTTTTGTAAAATAATTTATCATCCATTTTATTTGCTTCATAGTACCTCCAAAAAAAAGCATCCGACTACACATCTTCTAAGACCTAACGATGTGTTATCGAATGCTTAACATTCACTACCCGGTGGCAGTATTCGCAATATTCAATTATTTATTCTCTACACCGTTTTCAGCTCCGATTGGTGTAAATTTGATGTAAAGAGGTAAATTATTCGGTTTATGAAGTCCCGAAACCCGCATAAATATAGGTTTTTCGACCTTTACTTGTCGAGAGGCTTCATTGTGGGGA
>JBJEPU010000069.1:0-2651 GCA_051881395.1 Candidatus Fimenecus sp. | reverse complement strand
GTTGTCATAGCCGTCTTTGCCCCAGCCGTCGGTGTGGATATACAATTTTTCGAGACCGAGTTCTTTCAACTTTTTCATTTGCTCTGTACGCGCATAAAAGGTGGCGTACAGAATTTCGTTTGTGCCGTTTTTATCGTAAAATTTGGACTTTTCGTTGATTTTGGAATAGATTTTATGGTGCAGAACAGGGCAACCGATCAGTTTTTCAATGTTTTTATTTTTGCTGATTTTATCGTCTATGGAAACAAACTGATTTGTTTCCATTAAGTATTTTCGGTAGTCCTTTGCTACGGTGTTGTAGTCCCCTTGTTCGTGGAAAATAAAGCGGATTTTGCGCGGATAGGAAAGTTTCCCGAGAGAGGACATCCAATGCACGGAATTTAAGAATGCTTTATGGCGCCCGAATGAGGAAAACACACAAGCGTCATAGGGCGTTTCTACAATCGCCGTGAAAGTGTGCCCGTCGCACACCCTGCCCCAAATGGGCATATAGCAGTCACCCGTGTTGATTTTGCGTAAATAATGGGCAAAACCGAAGGTGGAGGCAAAGTTTTCCGTGTAACCGTCAGGCAGTAAAAATCCTTGGCGCATGGCGTCAATATGGTAGGATTTTTCGCCTTTTTTCTTTGCATTGAACGGCGCAGGAAAGTAAACCGCCTGAATATCAAAGCCTGTTTCGTTTTCTGCCTTTACGGAAAAGGTTACCGTATCCTCCCCTGTGATTTCCGCAGTACAAATAAGCGCAAAGGGCAGTTTCTTTCCGAAAGCCACATAGTTTTCATAGCGGCAGACAATGCGGTTTTCGTCTTTTTCCACTGTCTTTTTCAAAGCACTTACAAGCGGGCGGTAGGTGCTAATGTACTTTTTCCCCACCTTTTTGCGGATGATGATATACGGCCGTCTGCCGTCGCTCACCCAGGAAAAACCCTTGTGCTTGATTTCGTAATCCCCTGTTACGGGGCTGTAAGAAAGTTGTAAATCTTTATTTTTCATTTACTCCACCTCAATTTTGAAGCATATGGGCATTTTTGAATATACTTTGTTTTTTGTTTGAATGGTAAGCGCCTTTTTGTTCTGCGAATAGGTCAGTTTTTCCGTACTGCCGAGAAGGGATATGTTTTTGATGACACAATGAAACAAATCCATACTGTCGGCAAGGGTTTTGATTTGAAACACCGACTGTCCCTGCGGTTTCAGCGCGAACGCATAGACAACGCCTGTTTTATAAGTAAAGCGATAATCACGCTTTGTATAGGTCAGTTTTTCGTGGAATGAGCCGCCTTTTTGCTTTTTGCCCTCGCCGAACACCTTATAGGGTTGTGTGCCCCAAATCGCCTCGGCGTTTGTTTTTGTCCATTTGCCGAGTTCGCTTAAAATGTGCTTTTCTTCGTCGCAGATGGAGCCGTCCGCTTTCGGTCCGATATTTAATACAAAGCAACCGTTTTTGGAAATGACATCCAACAGATTACAGGCGATAATTTCCGGCGTTTTAAAGCGGTTTGTTGTGCAGTAACTCCACGAATTATAGGCGGTGGAGGTTTCGCCCTGCCATATATAGGGGCTTACATCTTTTAACTGCCCGCGTTCACGGTCAAAAATCGCGCAGTTATACATAATCGCGTCCGATTTATAATACACGCAAACTTCCTTGCCCCATTCGAGAGAACGGTTATAGTAATAGGCAAGAAACTGTTTCATATAGGGGCGAAACGCCTTGTAGGACACCCACCAATCGAAGAAAAGCGAGGCGGGCTGATAGCGGTCAATCAGTTCGCAGGACGATACAAGCCAATCCTGTAACCACTTTTCCGTCGGCTCAATGCCATGCTCCTGCTTTAAAAGCGTATGTAAATTGTTGCGCTTGTGCACATTGGCACATGCACCGTAGAATTCTCTGTATGCTTCGTCCTGTGTTTCGTTTTTGAAACCGATGGTTTTGCCGCCGTTTAAAAACCAAAAATGCTCCGCGCGGTGGGAGGAGGTTGAAAAAGTAATGCCCGTTTTTTCGCAGGCATCTTTCAATTCCCCGATAAAATCCCTATGTACGGGGAATTTGACCGTTGTCCATTCCGACAGCGCGCTGTCATAAAGTTTCACGCCGTCGTGATGCTCGGCAACAGGCATTAAAAATTTTGCGCCGCAGTCTTTCACGGCTTTTGTGATTTCGTCTGCGTCAAATTTTTCCGCTTTGAACATGGGGATAAAGTCGCGGTAATTAAAATCTTTGCCGTATTTTCGTTTGTGATGCCAATAGACGGGATTGCCCTTATAATACATCAGCCGCGGGTACCATTCGCTGAAATATTCAGGCACGGTGAACAAACCCCAATGGATAAACACGCCGAATTTTGCATTCCTGTACCACTCCGGCACAGGGTACGAAGCAAGGCTTTCCCAATCAGGCTTATATGTACCGTTACTGTTCAACTCGTCGATTTTTTGCAGATAGTCCTGCATTTGCGCGTCGGTCATTTCAGTCCTCCAACATATTTTTGATTTTCACACATTCCGTGAGATTGGAAAAACCGTAAAATGCTTGTGCATTTTCGCAAAGAAATGCGTTTTTCTCCTGCTCGGTCAGTTCCTTGGATTTAATGATAAAATCATAACTCATTTTGTAGGTGATTTCCACCATGGTGCGGGGGTAGTCG
>JBJEPU010000068.1:0-14712 GCA_051881395.1 Candidatus Fimenecus sp. | reverse complement strand
AAGCAACTCGGGAAGTGTACCCGCTTCTTCACCAATGGCAATCATACCGATAACCATCGGCGGGAAAATACCGCTTTTATCCAAGGATTCGGAAATGCTTTTCCCTTCTTCAATATCGGAAATCGCGTCGTTGACCGCCTTTTCGACCAAATCACTGCCTGCGGTCGGACCGGCGCTTTGCAACGCCTCCACCGCCGTAACACCGCCGGAAATCAGCGTGGCAAAGGTGCGGCAAAAACGCGCAACACACATTTTGGTAATGAAATCGCCGAACATCGGTAAGCGCAACTTGTTGTTTTCCCAAAGGCGGTGCGCGGGCGCGCTACGCTTGATTAAAACACCGACCGTCACAATGACAGCTACGCCCAAAATCCAATAATACCACTGCCCGCGCAAACTGCCGGACAAGGTGAAAATCGCCGCGGTTAATCCGTTGACGGGGGTGGTGTCCGGAATCATTTTTTGGAACATCGGCACCATCACGACCAACATGACCACCAACAAAAGCAACGCAAACATACCGATGTTTTTGGGGTAGGAAACAGCCGATTTGATGTTGTCCTTCAAATTCTTTTCCTTTTGTAGCTGTACGGAAAGGCTCATTAAGGATTGCTCCAAAATACCGCCCAACTCGCCGGTTTCAATCATAGAAACAAACAAGCGGTTGAAAATCTTGGGATATGACGCAAACGCGTCTGCAAGCGTACCGCCGCTTTCAACGCTTTTGGCAATCTCGGTAATCGCTGATGCAAGCGTCGGATTGGTCGTCTGCTTTGCAAGCGTGGACAGCGCGCGTGTGACCGGTACGCCGGCGGAAAGCATCGCCGCCATTTGTCGGCTGAACAAAGAAACATCCGTCAGCGTGACTTTTTTGCCGCCCTTCGCTTTCTTTTCTTTAATGACTTTTTCGCTGATGTCCGTCACCACAACGCCGGCTTCACGCAGTTTGTCGATGGCGGCGGTGGAATTATCGGCGACAACCTCGCCGTGCACGCTTTGGCCTTGGCGGTTTAAGCCGTCATATGTAAAGGATGCCAAATTGATGCCCCCTTAAAAACTTAATAGCCCATGGTGGAAAGCAGACGGCGCACTTCCTTGTCGTCCACGCAGAATTCCAAAACGGACTCTTTCGAGATTTTCTGCTCTCTGCACAGCTTAATCAGCGCCTGGTCCATCGTCTGCATTCCTTGCAGCTGTGCGGTCTGCATAGCGCCGTAAAGCTGATGCTCCTTTTCTTCACGAATCAGGTTTTTCACGCCGGGCGTATCCGTCATATATTCGACGGCGAGCACTCTGCCCTTACCGTTCACGGTCGGAATCAACTGCTGGGAGATAACCGCTTTTAAGGAGTTTGCCAACTGCTGACGGATTTGCCCTTTTTGCCCTTCGGGGAAGGAGTCGATGATACGGGAAATGGTCATCGGTGCCGTTTGCGTGTGCAAAGTGGAGAGCACCAAGTGGCCCGTTTCCGCCGCGCTAATCGCAATGGCAATACTTTCAGGGTCGCGCATTTCGCCAATCATAATGGTGTCGGGGTCGTGACGCAAAACCGTACGCAAGGCGTTCGCAAAGGAGTGCGTATCGTTGCCGATTTCACGTTGCCGCACCGTGGATTTAATGTGCGTATGTAAAAACTCAATGGGGTCTTCCACCGTCACAATGTTGGTTTCGTACCGTTCGTTAATATACTTAATCATCGCCGCCAGGGTGGTGGATTTACCGCTGCCCGTCGGGCCCGTAACCAAAACCAAGCCTCTCGGCAAATTGCAAAGGCGCTTAACATCTGCCGGCAAGCCCAATTTGTCAAGCTCCGGCACCTTAAAGGGAATGGCGCGGAATACCGCCGCCAATGTGCCGCGCTGAATAATGACATTGCCTCTGAAACGCGCACAGTCCGGCACGGAAAGGGCAAAGTCCAATTCCCATTCCTCTGCAAGGCCGTTTTTTTGCTCTTCATTCAAAACCGCAAACAGCATCCCTTCCACATCTTCGGGTAGCATGGGGGGGAATTCCGTTTGCCGTGTCAAATCGCCGTTAATACGAATACACGGTTCAATGCCGGAAACCAAGTGTAAATCCGAACCGCCTTTTTCAACGGTTAAGCGCAAAAGGTCCGTCAATGTAACGGGATAATGGCTTTCTTTTCCGGTAAAATTCACAGGGGTACAACTCCTTTTTGGTGAAAAACCACGCTAAGGGTGAAGGGAGACGGGCACAAAAGCGGTCAAATCCGCAATATTGTGTCCGCTCCCCGCACCCCGAAATGTTTTAAGCTGCGGTATTCATTTCTTCAAACAATGCCTTGATGTAATCCGCGGTCTCCGAACTTGCTTTGACATAGGTGATATATTTCATTTCACCGTCTTTGCCGGGGATTTCCGAAACCGTGAATTCGTAAGCGCTCAGTTCCGGATACAATGCGCAAAGTGCGTCAATACGCTGGCGCGCAACCGCCGTGCTGCTGGTTGCTTCAATCGCACGGTTTGCGGTTTCGGAAGTGGCGGTTGTATCCATTTCCAAAAGCAAGGCTTTCACGGATTCTTCTAAATACGGCTCGCAGTATACAATCAACGATTTGGTCAGCGAGGAATAGGTGCCGGTCTTAAAGGTGACCCCCTCCAATTCCAAAGCCGCCAATCTGTTCAGCATTTCTGCCGCGGTGCAGTTCTGTAACTCATACGCGAAGAAGCGCTTGTCATTGAGCACGGAAGCCGCATAGTCGGCGTTGTCAAACTGCTGAATGTATGCCTCTGCCTGGTCGACCTGGTCTTGCGTGCCCGCAATCCAAAGTTTCTTGGTCATTTTTTCGGGGCCGTATACCGTAACGGTCAACGGGAAGCTGTTGAGGATTTCTACCGCCGCGCTTCTGTCAATCACGGTGAGTGCCACTTCGCGCAGTACGAGCGGCTCTTCCGTCGGCGTGGTCGGGTCAGTCGGCGTGCCGGTGGTCGGCTCGTTCGGCGTACCGGTGGTCGGTTCGGTTGAGGGTTCGGTAATCGTTACATCCTCGCCGCCGGCCGGTGCGGTTGTGCCCTGTGCGGCAAGATTTGCGCCAGTGAGCGGCTTATCCACAATCTTTTTAATGGTTTTAATATCGGTTAAATTCGCACCCGAAACATATACATACAGGGTGTAGGGACGGGAGGAAAGCACAATGCCGGTGCTCAATCCTAAGTTCCCAAGCAAGCCGTTGAACTCGTCTGCGGTGATATATTCCAACTCTAAGGGGGTAAGGTTGGACGCGATCAAACCGCCGCCTGCCATAATGTTGGAGCTGACATCCAACAGTTTGATAAGCTCAGACACCTTTGCCAATTCCTTCGGATAGCCCGAAATATAGAATTCGTCTTTGTTGTTGGTGCTGACGATTTGCACATTGGAAAGCCCGAGTGCGGACATTTGCGTCTGCAAGCCTTCCGCTGATATGTAATCCAAATGAATTTTAGTCAGCACGGTTTTGTCCACAAAGGTGGAGTTGAGTGCGTCTGCCGTCCCGACATAAATCGTGTTGCCGTCCTTTAAGAAGGTCATACCGACCAAACGGGTTACATAGTCGATGGCTTTGAGCGCGCTCATTTCCTGCAAGGACACCGTAACGGTTTGGCTGCTGCCCTCTTCCATGATAATGTAGTAGCCGGCGTTGAGTGCAATCGCGGACAAGACATCTTCAATATCCGCATCGACCACCGTCATGGAAATGCGAGAGGAAACCAAGGTGTTTCCTTTTGCCGACGCAGAGCTGAGCGGCACCTTAATGATTTGACCGGTATAGATTTTGTCCGCATTGGACAAATCGTTGGCCGTCATCAAGTCGCTGACCGTCACGCCGTAATTTTTGGCAATGCGCGTCAGCGTGTCGCCCGCCTTCACCGAATAGTACTGGTATTCGGCAGAAGCGTCGTTGTTGGAGCCGACAACCGCCATCGGCAGTACGGCATTGGTCAACAAAATCAGCGCCAGCACAAAGACCAAAGCCGCCTTCAAGGATTTTTTAGAGCTTTTCATATAGAAGTCCCCCTAATATAGTCTTTCTTTCAAAATCGGGTGGATAGATTTACAAATTTATTTGGCGCTTGACTCCGCCAAGGAGATGGTGCGCACCTTTTCGCCCGTGGAGAAGGTCGCGTCGGAATCCGTTATATCCTCTACAAGCCAAGTGGAGTCGCCGACATAATCGCCGACCTGCACAATGTAAGAGGCGTATTCGGTTTTTAAAATGGCCGTGCGGAAGCCGTCGGAATTGTAAAAGATACCCGTGAGCTTCGCATTGGCAATGACATCCTCGGCAAAGGGGTCAACCCCGTCCGCCAAAGAGACGCCCTCGCGGCGTTCGAGCATCGGCAACACATCCACCGCCGTACCGGAAGCAGGTGTGTTCGGGTCGACATCGGTTTCGGTTTTCAGCCCCGAAACAATGAAGATCGCCGCGACCACTGCCGCAATCACCACAAAAATCGCCGGAATGATGATTTTCATTTTGGGATTTTTTTCAAAGAATTTTACGAAAGAACTGCCCGCGCGCGCGTCCTTGTTTTGCCCGCCTTTTAGCTTTGCGAACAAATCTTTCACATCAATATTCATATTCGCCATGTCAGAAAACCTCCGGCTTCAAAATGCGGTCACAAAAACCGATAGTGATACTTACAGATATATACAATGTATTTTACCGTATTTTTCTTGTTTCGTCAACAATTTTTTAACATTTTTTTGTGCGAAATATATGCAATTCGCATATTTGTGGCTTTCTTTTTCCGCCAAGTGCACAATATATTGTATTAAAATGCACAAAACAAGTGCCGAAACAGCAAAATAAAACACAGCGGTCTGTTTTAGACCGCTGTATAAAAAGTGTTGAGAAATCGGTTATTTTTCGCTTGTGTTTTCGCCGTAGCCATAGCCGTAACCATAGCCGTAACCGTAGCCGTAGCGGCGGCTGAACTCACCGTTGCCCAAGCCGGTTTTTGCATCGTTGTAAATACAGCCGATGACCTCCGTGCCGGAGTTGTCCAAGTTTTCCATCGCGCGCTTAATACGGCGTGCGGGCGCGGTATCTTGACGAATGACCATCAAAATCGCGTCGGAGAAGCCTGCCAAAATCGACGCGTCTGCCACGACGCCGCAGGGTGCGGTATCAATGACGATATAGTCGAATTCCTTTTTGGCGGCGCGAACAATTTCCTCCGTCTGCTGGGTAGCCAGCAATTCAGACGGGTCGGGAATGCCTTTGCCGTTGAGCAAAAGATAGAGATTGTATTTTTCGGAATATTTAATGGAGTCCGCCAAGGTTTTGCTGCCGTTGACAACGCCGAGGATGCCGGTATCGTCTGCCGCGTTGATATTCAACGCCTTGGCAACAGCGGGCTTGCGCAGGTCGCCGTCAATCAGCAATACCTCTTTACCGTTTTTCGCAAGCGCCAATGCAATATTGATGGCGGTTGTGGTTTTGCCTTCGTTTTCGACCGTGCTGGTTACAACCAGCGTTTTTTGCCCTTTGCGCAAAAGCGTATGTTCCAGCTTTGTGCGAATCAACTTAAAGGCTTCGATAAATGCGAAGCCGGAGCGGCGGTCAGTCAGCAAAATGCTCTGTTTTTCGCTCTTTTTGCCCTTCTGCGGAACATGACTGACGTTGCCGATAATTTTCAGCCCCAGTTTGTTTTTAATATCGTCAGAGCTCATAATGGTATCCTTCAAAATGATTGCCCCGACCAAAGCCAAAACAGAAAGCAAAGCGCCTGCCAAGAAGCCGATTGCCGTATACAGCAGTGTGTTGTTGTTCGCATTCGGTTTTTCAGGCAGCAACGGCGGGTCAATCGCCTTTAAGGTTGTGCTGGGAAATGCGTCGGCAATGGTTTCTTCATAAAAACGCATGTATGTATTGGCAATGGCGTAAGATACCTCCGGGTCGGTGGTCGTCACCGTCAGATACACAATCATTGTGTCTTCAACAGACTGCACCGAAACAAAGCTTTTCACTTGTTCGGGCGTCACCTTATAGCCGCAGTTGTTCGCCACCTTTGTGGTCAGCGCGGTTGTGGTAAATACATATTTATAACTTTCCGCCAAGGTAACGGAAGCACTCAGGTCAGAGCTGCTCTGCCCCGAAACAATTAAAGAGGTATCCTTATTGCTCGCCACAAACATAATTTTTGAAGAGTATTGCGGCACATAGGTCAGTTTCGCGGCGGTGAAGCCCACCGCGGCAAGCAAAACCGCCGCCAGCATAATGACCCACCATTTTTTTATAACCTTGCGGATATAAATCATCAGGACTTCAAAGCTAATGCCTTCCTGTTCGGTTTTGGAAACAGTATTTTGATCCATAATCTTTCCCTTTCCCCAAATTGTTTTACAATCATAAGAATTATAGCAAATAACACACGGTTAAGCAATAGAAAATTTTATTTTCCGAAAATAGACAAAAATTTTGTCCGTTTTTCGTCAAAATGCCTGTGCCGCACCGCGCACCGTGCCGTCTTTTACCGTCAGTTCCCGCGTGCAGACAGCATACGCCGCTTTTTTGTGGGAAATAATCAGGCAGGTTTTGTTTTGAAGCGCGCGGATATTTGAAAGCAAGCGCGCCTCGGTCTCCTCGTCGAGTGCACTTGTTGCCTCATCCAAAAGCAGGACAGGCGCGTCGGTCAAAATCGCCCGCGCCACGGCAATGCGCTGCATCTGCCCTTCGGAAAGCCCGCTGCCGCCCTCGCCGAGGAGGGTATCTAAGCCCGCAGGCAGTTCGTCGATAAAAGTGTCTGCACAGGCAATTTTCGCCGCGCGTAAAACTTCTTCGTCGGTCGCGTCCTCTTTGATAAAGCGGATATTGTCGCGCACCGTGCCGGAAAACAAGAGGTTTCCCTGCGGCACATAGGCGAAAAGACCGCGTGTGTTTTTGTCGGCAGGGTAGGTGCGCCCGCCCGCCGTCACGGTAATTTCGCCGCCTTGGGGCGTGAGCACGCCCAGCAGCAGTTTAAACAGCGTGCTTTTGCCGATGCCCGAAATGCCCGAAATCATCACAAAATCATTTTTTCGGATTTCAAAATCGGCGTCCGTGAACACTTCGTTTTGCCCATAGGCAAACGAAACGCCGCGAAAACGCGCCGACTCGAAGTCTTTCGTGGGAATCATCTTTATGCCGGTTTGCGCTTCGTCGGGGAGGTCTTCGATTTCCAACAGCCGTTCAGCGGAAGAGAGCATGGAATAATATTTCGGCATCAGCCCCGAAAGGTTTGTCAGCGGCGTTTGCACCTGATTGACCAATTGCAACAGCGCCGTCAGCGTGCCGAAGGTAATCGCACCCGCCGCGAGCCGCCAGCCGCACCAAACGAGCGTAAACAGCGTGCCGAACGAAAACACCGCCAAAAAGCCGGCATTTGCGGCAATCGACCAACGGTTGCGGCGGATTTTTGCGTCAAAGTTCTCGGTTTGCCGCACATCGGCTTCGCGCGTGACCTTGCCCTGCACGCCGAACACCTGCACCGCCAACAGGCTTTCAATCGACTCCTGCAAAAATGCGCGCAGACGCCCGTCCGACGCTTGCACGGCTTTATGTAATTTTTTGATTTTGCCGCGAAACACGCGGGTAAATACAAACAGCAAAACGCCCGCCGCCAAAAGCAAAAGCGAAAAGCGGACATCCAGCGACACAATCACCGCAAATGCAAAAACGAGCCGCGTCACCATTGCCGTTGCCGTGGGCAAAAGTACGGTGGCATTGTCCGTCACCACGGTGATGTCCGAAGTCAGGCGCGTCATCAGCTCGCCCGAGTGATAGCCGGTCACCGCAGAGTATTCCTTTTGCAATATCGCCGAGAACAGCCGCCGCTTGCACGCCATTTCGAGTCTCCCCGAAATGCGCACGGAAAGGCTGTTGTCGAGAATGCGCAGGGCAATTTGCAAAATCACAATGGCGAGTAAGCCGAAACCGGTTTTTAAAAGACGGTCCAAATCGCCGTTTTGCGCCGCATCCACAATCCATTTGGAAAAGAGCGCCACCGAAACCGCGCACACCGAGGAAAGGGCGTTGCCGAAAATCAACAACACCAAAAGCGGCAGTTGGGGCTTTGCGGTCTGCCATATCCACTTGCGCGCCGTGTTTTGCTTCATTTTGACAGCTTCCCCCGCAGTTTCACAAGATATTTGCGCACAGGCAAAAGCAAATGCCACACGCGCACATACAATTTATAGTTCGGGCTTTGCACCGAGAAGGTTTTTCCGTTTCGGGTGATTTCGCAAACCATACCAATAATCTGACTGTCGCAAATGCCCGGCTCTTGCACCCATTGGTTGTCGCCGCACATGGTGTATGCGCCGTCCGCTTGGACTTTCACCACGCGGTGCAGGACAAACGCGCCGTCTTTGCGGCGGTACAGCGGTAAATCATACTTTTTTAAAGGCGCAGTCACCGCCGTCAGCGTCACCGTGTCGCGTCCGCAATGGAGCAAGGGCAACATACTCGTGCCCGTAATGGGCAATTTGACCGTGCCGCCCGCCGCGAGCGTTTCCTCAATAATCGGGAGCATCTCCGCAAGATGTACGCGCTTTTTCTCCATTGTTCAGTCCTCTAAAAGCCCCGCGTTGCGCAGTTTTTCCACATAAATATGCACATCGCGCGCGGCGGTTTCGCGGTCGATTTCATATTCCGCCAAAATTTTTTCCACAATCGTGTTTTCGTCCGTTTGCGTTTCCATGGCACGCCAAACGAACGCCCCGACAGGATTTAAGGTCATCATACCGCCGAAATCCACCGCCGCGTCGCCCACGGGTACCACGATAAAACTGCCTGCGACCTCGCGCAGTAAAAATCCGTCTTTAATCTTCATACTGTTCACCGTTTTGCTGATAAAATTTCTCTATACCCTCAAAGGCGGTGTGCGCCGCCGAAATGTCCATATTGCAGGTAAGCTGAAACGCGGGCACGCTTTCGAGCAATTCCCCCAAGGTGTCGAGCATTGTCGCCATCACATCTGCCACGGGCGGGCGCAGGGTTTGTGACAAAAACAGGGGGATTGCCTTGTCGGGCGGAATCGGTTCGATTTTATTTTCCGCGCCGCGCTGTAAAAACACCAGCGCGCGCACGGGAATTTGCACATTTTCGCTGATGTCGTATTTGCCGCTGAACGGCGTGCCGCAGGCGCAAAACCGCCCGTCGATTTTGCGAAGCGCGGGCTTGTCGTCGTTGATAATCCGCGTATTCTCATAGGCTTTCAGCCAAAGCGCGGTGTGGGTGGATTTGCCCGTGCCGCTTTTGGCGGAAAACAAATAGGCGTACCCGTCCTTTTCCACGCACGAGGCGTGCATTAACAGCCCCGAAAACCGCAAAAGCCGCGCATAAAATGATTCACCCGTCCACACATAGCGGCATTCGTCGAGCGTTAATTGCGGGTATTGTTCGTGCTTTTTTTGAAAGAAATCTTCCGGCAAGTCGAGCACCATATCGGGCGTGTCCGTCGGCGCGCACAGGTATGCCCGCGAGCGGTCATACAAAAGAGCGCCGCGCGCGTCGAACTGCACTTTCAGTTTTGCAATGTCGAAGGTTTCCATGGTGTTCCTTCCTGCCGTGGATTACTTGTCATTCTGAGCCGTCAGGCGAAGAATCTCGTTTCGCGCAGTATATCCTTTGTGCTGTTTGAGATCCTTCGCTTCGCTCAGGATGACAAATTTTTATTCTGCTGTAATTTTGCGGAACAGGCAAGCCCGTTCCCTACGCACGCAATAAATTTTTTGCGTCCCCGTTTGTCATTCTGAGGCGACAGCCGAAGAATCTCGTTTCGCGCAGTATATCCTTTGTGCTGTTTGAGATCCTTCGCTTCGCTCAGGATGACAAGAATTTAAAATTTATATCCCAAACAATCGCCGTGCATTTTCGGCGGTATAATCGAGCAAAGCCTGCGCGTCTTCACCGCGAATTTCCGCAAGGCGTTCGGCGGTGTAGGCAATGTGGCTTGAATCGCACCGATTGCCGCGAAACGGCACGGGCGTCATATACGGCGCGTCGGTTTCGACCAGTAATCGCTCTTGCGGCACGATTTTTGCCACCTCAACGGGTTTTACCGCGTTTTTAAAGGTCACCGCCCCACCGAGGCCGATATACATACCCAATTTCAAAACTTCTTTTGCCATTTCCACACTGCCCGAAAAACAGTGCACCACGCCGCGGGGCTTGTACTGCTTTAACAGCCGCAAGGTATCCTCGTGTGCCTCGCGGTCGTGCACAATCACGGGCAAAGAAAGTTCGTTTGCCACCTTCAACTGCTGTTCAAACAGCCGAAGTTGCGCGTCACGCGATTCTTTTTCATAATAATAATCCAACCCGATTTCGCCCACGGCGACTGTTTTCGGATTTTTCAGCAATTCGCGCAAAATCGCCGTCGGATTTTCGGGTACGTCCTCTAAATTCAGCGGGTGAAAGCCCGCCGCGGCATAAATATAATCATAAGTTTCGGAGAGTTTCGCGGCAAACTGCGAGGTTTCCATATTCACCCCGCAGGAAATCACGCCGACAACACCCTTTGGGGGGAGTGCCGCGAGCACTTCGGGTAAATCGTCTTGAAATCGCGCGTCATCGTAATGCGCGTGGGAGTCAAAGATATTTGAAAGGCTCATCGAATGCGTGCTCCGTTGGGCATGGCACTGTCGACAAAGAGCACTTTCACATCGTCCGCACTGCAATCCGCCGCCAAAATCATACCTTGGCTTTCCACGCCGCAAAGCACGGCGGGTTTTAAGTTCGCCACCAGCACGATTTTTTTGCCGACCAAATCGTCGGGCGCGTACCACTTCGCAATGCCGCTTGCCACGGTGCGCGGGGTGTCCGTGCCGTCATTTAAGGTCAATTTCAACAGTTTTTTCGCGCGTTTCACGGGCTCGCACGCCGTCACTTCGGCAACGCGCAGTTCCACTTTCGCAAAATCGTCAATGCCGATTTGCGCAAGTCCCTCGATTTTGGGCGCGGCTTTTTCCTCTTCCGCCTGTGCCGCATTTTGCGCCGCGGTCAACTCTTCGATTAACTTATCCGCGTCAATGCGGTTGAACAGCGGCACGGCTTTGCCGACTTTTTCGCCGACTTTCAAGTTCCCGAAGGTCGAAAGTGAGTCGCAATCACGCACATCGGTGCCGAGTTGCTCGAAAATCGCCGATGCCGTGTCGGGCATATAGGGCGTGAGCAAAACCGCCAAGAAGCGAATGCCCTCTAAAAGGTTGTAAAGCACCGTGCCCAGTCTCGCGCGCTGTGTCTCGTCTTTTGCGAGCGCCCAGGGCATCGTTTCATCAATATATTTGTTCAAGCGGCGCGCAAGCGTCAATACGCACGCCACGCTGTCGCTCATTTTATATTCGCTGATGCATTTGTCCACATCGCCCAAAGTGCGAAGTGCCAAAGCCTTCAAATCCTCGTCAAATTCGCCGGGGCAGTCGGGGGCTTGCACCACGCCGTCAAAATATTTGTTCTGCATCGCCACCGTGCGGTTGACGAGGTTGCCTATGGTGTTTGCCAAATCGGAATTGTAGCGTTCAATCATCGTTTCGTAGGTGATAGAGCCATCCGCGGCGTGCGGCATTTCGGACAACAGGTAGTAGCGTACCGCGTCCACACCGAACACCTTGACCAAATCGTCGGCATAAATGACATTCCCGCGGGATTTACTCATTTTGTCCTCGCCGAACAACAGCCACGGGTGGCCGTAGACCTGTTTCGGGAGCGGCTCACCGAGCGCCATCAGCATAATCGGCCAATAAATCGTATGGAAACGCACAATGTCCTTGCCGATGATGTGCACATCGGCAGGCCAATATTTTTTGTAGGTTTCCGAGCTGCCATCGGGGTCATAACCGAGGGCGGTGATATAGTTCGAGAGCGCGTCAATCCAAACATAAATGACATGCTTGTCATCAAAGGTGACGGGCACACCCCATTTGAACGAGGTGCGCGACACGCACAAATCCTGTAATCCCGGCTTAATAAAGTTGTTGAGCATTTCTTTTTTGCGCGCCTCGGGATAAATGAAGTTTTCGTTGTTTTCGATGAATTCTTCGAGTTGTTTTTGGTATTTCGACAAGCGCAGGAAATACGCTTCCTCTTTCGCCTTTTTCACCTCGCGGTGACAGTCGGGGCAACAACCGTTTTCGTCGAGCTGACTTTCTGTCCAGAAAGACTCGCACGGGGTGCAGTACAGCCCCTCGTACTCGCTTTTGTAAATGTCGCCTTGGTCATATAGCTTTTTAAAGATTTTCTGCACCGCTTTTTCGTGGTAATCGTCAGTGGTGCGGATAAACTTGTCATAGGTGGTGTTTAAGGTGTCGCAAATCGCGCGGATTTCCCCCGCGACTTTGTCAACATATTCTTTGGGGCTTACACCCGCTTCTTTCGCGTATTCTTCGATTTTTTGCCCGTGCTCGTCGGTTCCCGTCAGGAAGAAAACATCGTAGCCGCGCATTCGTTTGTAGCGCGCAATGGCGTCGGTCAGCACGATTTCGTAGCTGTTGCCGATATGCGGCTTGCGCGAAGTATACGCTATCGCGGTGGTGATGTAAAATTTCGGTTTTTCACACATAATTTTTCTTCCTTTCTGTGCGATATAATTTCGGACATTTTATTGTATCAAATTTTTGAAAGAAATTCAACAAAAAAGTAAATATATCGTTTGCACCGCAGATTTATTCCGATTCTCGAATATTATTTTTATTGAAATCAATTCAAAAAAAGTATATACTGAAACAGGTTGTTCAAACAATTTTTTCATTTTATGGAAAGGGAGGAGAAGCAACTGAATAAGAATATGCATAAAAAATCCACCGAGGCCCTGCCCACGGGGAATGACGGCGTTGAGGTCAAAGCCGTCAATATTTCCCGTTATGTACCCTGCGACAGAGGTTCCGGCAAGAAGAAAATACTGGATAATGTATCATTAACCATCAACAGCGGCGATTTTGTTGCTGTGCTGGGCGTATCCGGCGCGGGAAAAACCACCTTCATGAATTGTATTAACGGCTTCAAAGAGCCGACAGAAGGTTATGTTTTATTTAACGGAATGGATTTATACAAAAACTATCAAAAATTGAGACTGCTCATCGGCTACATACCGCAGGAATCCATCGTACACGACAACTTGAATTTAAAGGATATGCTGACCTTCACGGGTAGGCTGAGGCTTCCAAGAAGTGAAGCGAAACAAAATCTCGATAAACTTGTAGAAGAGATCATCGCAAAGTTGGATCTCACCGGGCAAGCCTACACGCTGATTAAAAATCTTTCGGGAGGGCAGAAAAAGCGCGCCTCTATCGCCGTTGAGCTTCTGTCCAATCCGCAAATCATTTTTCTCGATGAGCCCACATCGGGCTTGGACCCCGAAGCGGAGCGTCATGTTTTAAAATATCTGCAGATGCTTTCCCATAAAGAGAAAAAAACCGTGATTACTGTTACGCATACACTGCAAAATATAAATCTGTTTGACAAGGTCATCTTTCTTGCACCGGGCGGCAGGCTCTGCTTCTACGGCACACCTGAGGAGGCTTGCAAATTCTTCCAAGTGGACATTCTTCCCGAGGCATACAGCAAAATTTCGGCTGATGCCGATAAATATGTAGAGAATTTCTCTAAAATATACAATGGAGGTTGATAATATGGAAAAAATTAAATCCTACTTTTACCAATCTCTTGTTTTGATTGCGCGTTCCTTAAAAATCATGCTGAACGATAGAAGACAGTTGATTTTGTATATCATCACTCCCTTAATAGCGATTTTAATAATATGTGCGGTGTCAACGGAAAACATGTTTGCAGTAAAGCCGGAAACCGACCACAGTATAAACAACGGGTACCCCGTTTTTAACTGGGAAAAGGTCGTTTTGGAAACAGCGGGAGACAACGGCGAACCGAATGAACTGATAAAGCCCACTGAATCCGCTGTATCCGATTGGGACGGACAGAGTATAGATGCACCCACCACGCCTATGAAAATCGACGATGAACATTTCTTCGTCATCACGAACGCAAATCAGTTGGCATTTTTATCAAAATCTGCGGAAAACGGATTTCAGGAGTATCTGACCTATAACTATATTTTACAGTGTGATATAGACCTGCAATCCCATGCATTTACGCCAATAGGTACAAAAGAATTTCCGTTTACGGGAACCTTTGACGGCAACGGCCACACGATTTCCAACCTTTTCATTGATTCCGAGGCAGATAATGTAGGTCTTTTTGGTTATATAGCAAGCGATGCTTCCGCAGAGTCTACCGTTACCATAAAAAATCCGACATCGCAAACAGAGGTAGAGATCATTCTCCACCATAACGGTATCCTTAAAAATCTGCAACTGACAAACGCTTCCGTGAAATCCACGGGAAAGAATGTGGGCATTGCGGCAGGTACCATAGCAAACAGAGCCATAATTACAAGTGTCAGCATCAAAAACGGCAGTGTGTATGCACAAAGCGGAAATGTAGGAGGATTGGTCGGTACAGTAAACTCCGACAGAGCCGAAATATATATATGCTATGCAACAGCCGAAGTCACAACAAAAGGGGAAAATGCCGGCGGCTTGGTCGGAGACCTGGGTTCTTCGAGAATCTCCGCTTGCTATTCTGTATGTCAAATCAAAGACATCAGCGGCGGTGCGCTGAAAAATATCGGCACTATCGTTGGAAATTTCCAAGAAACGGAAAATCAATTTAAAAGCATTTTCTATGACAACGAAGTCAATACGACATACAAG
>JBJEPU010000067.1:0-2666 GCA_051881395.1 Candidatus Fimenecus sp. | reverse complement strand
TCACTTCGTTCAGAATGACAAATTTGGGTTTGTACGCGTAGTGGCGGGTCTCCGCGCCCGCCTGTAAGGTTTGATGTAATTTCGCGGAACGGTCAAGACCGTTCCCTACGCACGGAATAAAGATTTTAGGATAGGGCGGGTGGCTTGCCCCCGCCGTTAATTTACATCGCACCTTGCGGCGGGGGGCGCGGGTGTCCGGTGGACACCTCTGCGAATGAAATGAGCAGAAGCGCTGCCTGAGCCGGCAGGCGAGTAATTCAAGCCCCCGCCCTACCGATAAACCAATTTACATTGTGGAAAATCCACGGGCGGGCGTGGAAGCCCGCCACTACGCGTACATATCCCAATTTGTTTTGCATTCACATGGTCGAATGGGGCAAAACCAAGCCATCTGTTTGCTTATTTCGTCCCGTACAAGGCTTCAACCTTTTGCATCGTTTTGTTTGCCACGGGAATGGCGACCGAACTGCCACCCCCGCCGTTTTCGACCACGACCACAATCGCATACGTTAAATCCTCACGGGCGGAATAGCCGATAAACCACGCGTGCGGTTTTGCGCCGCCCTCTTCGGAACTGACTTCGGCAGTACCCGTTTTGCCGCACATTTCTAAATTTTTAAATTTGCTGTCGCCGTAATAGTTTCTTACATTGGAACGAAGCATTTCCTGCAATTTCTGCGCCGTGTTGGCAGAGAACATCTGTTGCCCCGCCGTAACTTCTGCCTCGAATGCGGTTTTGCCCGTTTGGGTGGTGATTTTTTCGACCAAATAAGGGCTTACCGCCTGCCCGCCGTTTGCAATCGCGCCTGTAATCATCAGCATATGGCAAGGGTTGACAAGCGTGGTATATTGCCCGACGCCCGCCCAGCCGAGGTCTAACTGCGAAGCGGCAGTGACATCAAAACTGCTTTTGGCAAGGCGAATGTTGCCGACTGTGTAGCTTTGGTTAAACCCGAGACTGTCGGCGGTCGCCTGCAAATTCTCTTTACCGAGCTGTAAGGCAATCTGCGCAAAGGCGCTGTTGCACGAAACATTCAGCGCGCGTTCAAAATTCACCGTGCCGTGCGTGTCGAGACACTTGACCGACCCGCCGTCAATGGGGTAACTGCCTTTGCACTTGAAGGTTTGACTGTCAATGTCCGCAATGTTGTCAATCGCCGAAGCGACGGTAATCACCTTGAAGGTCGAGCCGGGGGTGTAAACGCCGGAGAAAAAGCGGTTTAAATACACGCCGTCATACGCGCCGGTTTTGTCGTTGTTGATGTTTTCGGTCGGCTTGTTTTGAATATCGAACGACGGCTTTGACACCACGCAAACGAGTTTGCCCGTTTTGTAGTTCATCACACCAACAGTGCCTTTGTTTTTGCCGAGGGCTTCATAGGCGGTAGCACAAAGCTCCGCGTTTACGGAAAGTTGAATATCATTGCCCTTGCCGTACTTCTTAATGTCATAAATGCCGTCGGCAAAATTATAGCCCGTCAGCGTGTCTTTGTAGGAAGTCTGCACGCCTGTGGCAATGTACCCCTCGGAATCGCCGACCACATGCAAGGTGGCGGTGCGGATAGTCTTGTCCTCGTTGTATACGCGTTGCCCGTCTATCGTGTCTGCCAAAATTGCACCGGTCTCATCGGTAATCGCGCCCGCCGCCGTCAGCGTACTGCCGCTATACAAATGGCGGTTGGCTTTTTTCATTGCCCAACTGTCGGCGTTTGTGAAAAAGGTATAAAACAAGATACAAAGTCCCGCAAGGAACGCGAGCACCAACGCGTATAAAATCCACGCGCGTCTGGAAATGGTTTTCATCTCGCCGCCTCCTTGCCGTCTTTTGAGACCTTGTCATATCGCTTGTAGGTGCGCACATCAATCGCCTTGATAAACGCCGCTAAGCCCCAACAGCACATCATACTGGAACCGCCGCGCGAAATAAAGGGGAGCGTAACGCCCGTCCACGGCAGTAAATCGGTCACGCCGAATACATGCAACGCCGCTTGGAACAGCATAAGCGAAGAAGCTGCCAGCGCCGCAATCGAATAAAACGAGGAGCGCGCCGCCTGTGCATAACGAATGCTGTAAACCACCAACGCGACAAAGGACAACAGCACCGCAAAGGCAATGATGATGCCGAATTCCTCGCAGACCATACCAAATGCCAAATCCTCGGTCGCGGCGTAGACATTGCGGAGCTTTCCGTTGCCGAGACCCAGCCCGAACAGCCCGCCGCTGACGGAATAAATCAGCAAGCGTACCTGTTGGTAGCCACTGGTGGTGGCATATTCCCAAATGTGGCGGTACGATTCAAACCGCTTTGCCACATACGGCTTAAAGGTGATGATGCCGAATGCACCTAAAACCGCCGCCGCGCACACCAAAAAGATGGTTTTGATGTCACCCGAACGCAAAAATGCAATCACAATAAAGGTGAAGAAGAAAATCAGCGCCGTGCCGAAATCTTTCATCAAAAACAGACACCCGATGCACCCGAGCGCAAAGGCGAGGTATTTGGTTAAGCTCCGTGTGGACTGCAAATGCTCCAAGGTTGCCGCGCCGACAAATACAAACGCGATTTTTACAAGCTCCGACGGTTGCACGGACAGCGCGCCGCCGCCCAATACAATCCAGTTTTTCGCACCGTTGATTTCCGTGCCGATAACGAGTGTACCGACCAG
>JBJEPU010000066.1:0-2669 GCA_051881395.1 Candidatus Fimenecus sp. | reverse complement strand
TATTCGCCCCTTATAGGGGCGGTGCATACCACCAGTTTACTGGTGGTTATGATTTGTGTGGATTATATTGGATTTTTTTCATAAACCCCGTAGGGAATGACCTCTGTGTCGTTCCGCAAATTATATCAAATCTGTGGCAAGGAAAATTCTTCGAATTCAGGCACTGAACGGCGGGGGCAAGCCCCCGCCCTACCCTAAAAGCTTTATTCCGTGCGTAGGGAACGGTCTTGACCGTTCCGCAAAATTCCATCGAAATCCGCGGGCGAACACAGTTCACCCCTACAAATCGTAGGGAACAACCTTAGTGTTGTTCCGCGAAAGCATATCAAAATCCTCCACGGGCGGCCGGGTCGACCGCCCCTACAACGGGTCGTCGAGGTTACGGCTACGCCATTTCCCTAACAGGGAAATCTCACCGACCCTACGCACAAATTATAATGTGTTTGCGTAGGGAACGGTCTTGACCGTTCCGTAAACCTCCCCATTTATGGGGGGGATGGCACGGCATAGCCGTGACGGAGGGGCAAAATCACATCAAAATCGACGGGCGGCCGGATCGACCGCCCCTACAATTAGATAGACTAATCCCAATTGATATGATAGGGCGGAGGATTAACCCCGCCGTTTTTCTGCATATGTGCTATTATTATTTACCGCACCCATTCCTCTTTCAAAATTCCATACCTTTGTGCATCGCCTGTGCCGCGTCCGTCTTTTTTGTAATAGAACTGCGGGAAAAGCCCCTCTTTTTTCATCCCTAATTTTTCCATTACCTTGCCCGAGGCAGGATTTTTTGTATCGTGTCCGGCGGAAATTCTATGGAACCCTACCTCGCAGAACAAAAAATTAAATACTGCGGTTGCCGCCTCGGTCATAATGCCCTTATTCCAATATGGGGCATCAATCTGCCAGCCCATAACGGATTCCCAAAGCGTATCGTGTTGCACAACGGCTATATTCCCTATAACCTTTCCCTCGTACTCAATCGCCCAGTTGTAGTTATTGATTTGCTTTGCGGCATCTGCCCACTGTTTCGCAATTTCTTTCGAGTCGGCAAGGGTTTTGTGGGGCTGATAACTGACATATCGGTTGACTTGCGGGTTGCTTGTCCATTGAAATATATCTTTGTAATCAGATTTTTTGAATTTTCGCAAAATAAGCCGTTCAGTTTCCAGCGTGACCGTACCTTTGTGGTGGGTTAATTCCTCGCCGTTTTTTGTCCAAAGGTATTCTTTACAGCGGAAGGTCATACTGCCGTCAAATTTCGAATATTCGCCGTATTTTGTGAATACAAGCCCGCAGTTGCGAAGTACTCTGCCGCTGTTGGGATTGTCAACTGCGTGGCACGAGCCAATCCGTTCCGCGTGTAAATCCTCTTTGGCAAAACGGACAATTTCCCGTGCCGCCTCGGTGGCGTAGCCTCGGTGCCAGCGGTCAAAGCGCAGATTATACCCGACGCGCCACTGTTGGTAGTCGCCGTTCCAATATATTCCTCCCGAGCCGATAAGCACGTCGCTCTCTTTTTCCACAAAGCCGAAATCATAATCGGTGTCCGCACTGTGGTCAATGCTTTCGAGCCACGCAACGGTTGTTACCATACTTTCGTGCCTCGGGTAAGTCATATATTTTGTCACCCGTTCGTCACTTGTCCACTCGAATACGGCAGGTGCGTCCTCCACGGTAAGGGGACGCAAAATCAGTCTTTCTGTTTCTAAAATCGGTGTTTGCATTTGTATCACTCCTTATGTTGTATTTTATGAATGCGGTAGGGGCAAACTGTGTCCGCCCGTGGATATGGATGTGTTTTGCGGAACGGTCTTGACCGTTCCCTACGCGCGAAATTATATTTTACAGGGTAGGGCGGGGGCTTGCCCCCGCCGCGGGGTTCGATGTGAATTGACGGCGGGTGCAAGCCCCCGCCCTACCTGCACTAATTCGATTTTGTGGTGTTTGAGATTCTTCACTTCGTTCAGAATCACCTTATAATCCGTGCGAAATAGATAAAAAAACCGCCGATGCTGTATGCACCGACGGTAATTTTTCAGCTTTTCAAAAACTAAAATTTACTTTCCCCACGATGAACACAGCAAAATAAGACCAACATAGAACGTTTGGCCGACGGCAACATATTCAACGCTGAAAAACGAGTAAACATTGTGTTCATCTCCTTTGAAAAATTTTCCAAAGTATAGCACATACTTTTTTTCTTGTCAAGAAAAAATATCAATCATGCGCAAACGGACAATTTGAAACGCCTTTCCGTCTTTCTGGTTGTAAGCTTACAATTTCATATGTAAGGAAGACGGTTATGTCCTATCGCTTCTATTTTTTGCTCGATTTGCGCTTTGTTCGCACCGCCGATGATGTTGCACAAATCCGCGACATTTCCGATGTGGTTTTTCTGCTGTATGCCGCCGATTTACCCAGCGGTTTGCTGCCTGCGTTACAGCAAAAATGCCGCCGTGTTGTGTGTTTTTTGCCGCTTTCTCCGCAAACGCCGTTCCTTTCGGTTTGGAATGCCTTTCGGCATAGATAATCTGTGTTCGTCTTGCTTCAACGCGATTTTTCAACATCTATTTGACATTCCCGCCGATTTATACTACAATATTCTTGCGAGTAAACTGAGCAATTGCGGGCGCGTTTTACGCGAATGAGGAAAGTCCGAGCAT
>JBJEPU010000065.1:0-14942 GCA_051881395.1 Candidatus Fimenecus sp. | reverse complement strand
ATACAGGCGGCTTTCTCCCCGTGAAATTCGCACAAAAATAGGGTTAACAAATTTTTCCGATTTATCCCATCGGGCGGCAAAACCCAAATTGCGCGAGAAAAGCCGCCAAGCAAACATCCGCGAAAAAATCAAGAAACCGCAAAAAAAGGATTGACAAAAGCAGACTTTATTTGTATAATAATTTCTGCCGCTGAAAAGCGCGTATGCTGCTATGGCTCAGGTGGTAGAGCACATCCTTGGTAAGGATGAGGTCAGCAGTTCGAATCTGCTTAGCAGCTCCAAAAAGAAACGGCCGTTTTCGATTGAAAATTTGCCGTTTCTTTTTTTGTAAACTGCTTTTTAAAAATGCCCCTGCGTGTCAGAATGGCGTCGCAAGAACAAAAGCCCTTGACCAAGAAGAAAAATGCCGATACGGCGAGATTTTAGCAAAATATCAGGATACATGATAACAGCGCCTTTGGCTTTTTACCAAGGGCGCTGTTTTTTGCAATACACCTGCCGCAAGCGACCGAGGAAGAACCCGCGAAGGCTTTTGTGCGGCAAGAGGTGGGTTACGGGGATAAGTCATATACAATATCGAGAAAATGGTGTGGGTCTACCTGCGCCTCGGTGCACAGTTGACAGAGGCGTTCGGTAAATGCCGTATCGACGGATATATCATGAAAGCATATGGTCTGCACGGCTTTTTGCCGTATGCGGCAGACGCATTGCACAGCGTGGGTTGGAAACCGTGTGCCGTCCGGAAGGGCATTGGTTTCGGGAATACAAAAATACTCGAACTGCATACGAAATCCTTTCGTAGAATTGACCTGTTTCGCAACAGTATTTTTGTGTGTTTTTTTAACACAGGCAAAAATCCTTAGCAGTATAAATCAAAGCGTTTTTACAGAATAGGAAGAATAGTTCCTATCGGAAAATATGTGGTAAAATCATACAAAAATGCAATTTTTTACGCGATTTCAGCCGTTTTTGCAACAAAAAGCCCGCACCCGGGGTTTTTACCCCTCGGGTGCGGGTGAATTTGAAAGCGTGGTTTTACCGGTGCGTCGTTTATGCGGCGTCTTCGGAAACGGGGCTTTCCCCGTCGGCAGGTTCTTCTGCCTGTGCCGATGCTTCGGTCGGCTGGGTCAACGAAAATGCGGGCAGATTTTGCAGTTTGTCGGAAAGCTGTTCGCGTTTTTCGGCGGATTGCGTTTGGGCACTGCCAAAGGCACCGATAACCTCTCCGATTTTATCGGCAATGCCGCCGAGCGCATTTTCCGTGTCGCCGGTGTTGTTATCGCCTGTCTGTTCGGTAATTCCGCTGACCGCTTCTTTGATTTGGTCGGTGCTGAACGCGGGTTCTTCAACCGTTTCCACACCGGCATAGACATTGAGAATCATTTGTGCGTCGGTGTGGCTGATTTTGCTGTTGCCGTCCATATCGGCGGCCTCTTTTGCCAACGGCGAAAGCGTAGCGAGCGAATGCACATAGCGCAGGGTGATGCGCGCGTCTACCAAATTGACTTTTCCGTCAAAGTTCACATCGCCGCGCAACATCGAGAGCGGAGAGAGCACCTTGGTTTCGTCGTTATACAGCATAAACTGTGGATAATCGGGATTGGAATTGACCGTCACCTGTTTGTCGGTGGTCATCAGCCATGCGTAGAATTTGCATTGATTTTGGCTGTTGTCAAAACCGACATGCTGCATATTTTTAATAAACCAGGTGTTATCCGGCAAGAAGCAGGTCGAAGCGTCAATCACGCGGTCAGCAGAAACATATTTGCCGTCTTTTACAGAAGCCGGCAAAGTTTCGCCGAGATTTGCACAGGTGGCATAGCCGCTGGTATGCACGGTTTCAATAACTTGGTCGCTCGTCTGCTTGGCGGTGGGGGCCACCGGCGCGATTTGGAAATTGTAGTTCGAGGTGATTGCCACATTCACGCCTGCCGCTTTGGCGTTTTTCAGGGTTTGCTCGGCATTCGCCTGCACCGCATGATAGGCGTCGAGTTTTGCGGACAGCGCCGCCTTTTGCACATCGGTCGAGTCCATATGCGCAAACATAAATTCTTTTGCCGCGTCGTAATTTTCCGACGGCACAAACGACCACATACCCGGATTATACCCAAAGGCGGGCACTAAGCATTCGGTGAAAATGCGGTCTTGCTCTGCCGCATACAAATCGTCAATCAACGCGATGACCTGTTTAACAAGCCCCGTCGAGCCGAAAATGCGACTCAATGTGTCTGCGCCGAGCGCGGCGTTGAGCATATTGTAAAGGCCGTCCTCGTCAATTTGCACATTGCCTTGGTACAGCTCACCGACATAGGAAAGCCCCGTAAAGGCGGAAGAAATCATCGTGACATTGGAAATGTCGTCCGTGCCGTATTTTGCAAGATAGGCGGAAACCATCGCACCGCCCATGCTGATACCGGCAATGGAGACCTTGTCACAGCCTTGTACTTCTTTAATGTGTTGAATCCAATCGTTGAGCTCATCGGCAACATCCAACGGATTTAAGCGCCAATCTAAGCCGTAAACATAGACTTTATCTGCGCCGACGGCGTCAATCGCGCCGTATAAAATTTGCTTATCAAATGCGTCTGCCTGCCCAACGGTTTCTACGCCGTAGGTTGCAACCGATTCCGGGAACTGATATTCCAACTGTACCTCGGGATGCTTTACGGTGCCGTCGGGGTTGCAGGCGATGTCGTCAAACATATCGCCGATGATGGGCAATGCCGCGTCACAAAATGCGTCATAATCCGCCTGTGTGCGCCCGCTTGCAAGCAAGGTCAACAGCGACGGCGCAACTGCCGTGACGGTATTGACAATTTTTTCGGTGTTGTGCGGAAATGCGTTTTCGCCGGTTTCGGTGTTTTGCAACACATATTCCGTGAACCCGGCAACGATTAAAATGGGATTGGCGTCCGCTTCGGCAGCTGCCAAAGCCGGCACGGCAACCGAAACAATCAGGGTGCACGCCAACAGCACGCTGAGCAGCTTTTTCCATACATGTTTTTGCATTTTGAATTCCTCCCCATTTGCAGCAGAAACTGTAAATACAAAATCATAATATCACATTCCACAAAAAAATGCAATTCAAATGACGGAATTTATTCCGAAAACACAGTTTCTATCCGTTTTTCGCATATATCGGGCGAATACTGCCAGCGGTCAATATGGGTAACATCGGGGTAGGGGAACACAACCTGTTCGGCGGCAGGCGGGAAACGGTCCACCAAAATCAGCTTGATTTTCAACCGCGCGGGGTTGATGCTTTTGATGAATACGCTTGCCGTGTCGCCCGCCGCAACCCCCGGCACATATTCTGCAAGCCCCGCAAGGTTTGGCGCAAGTTCAACGAATATGCCGTATTTTTCCACGGAGCGCACCACGCCCGATACGGTTTCGCCCGCCGAAAAGCGCGCGGCATTCTCTTCCCAAGTGCCGAGCAGTTCTTTATGTGTTAAGGTAATGCGACCGTCATTGTCTACACTTTTGAGTACCGCGCGAATTTGCTGTCCGACAGAAAAGCGGGCGGACGGGTGCGGAATGCGCGAAACGGAAATGCTGTCAATCGGCAAAAGCGCGGGAATGCCCGCCCCGACATCGCAAAACGCACCGAACGGCTCCAAGCGGGTGACCACGGCGTCTATCACATCGCCCGGGCGCAAATTTTGCAGATATTGCGTGCGGCAATCCGCCTGTACGGCGCGGCGGCTGAGCACGGCGGTGCGCACGCCGCTTTCGTCATCGTGAAATCCGAGAATTTTAAAGCAAACCGGCTTGTTCACGCGGGAAATCACGGCAATATCCCGCACCGTGCCCTCGGTAAGCCCCAAGGCACATTCCGCCCGCGGCATAAACCCGCGCGTGTCGCCCAAATCAATATGTAGGTTGTGCTCGCGGTCACACCGCACGGCGCGCGCCTCCAATACGGTTTCCTCATAGAAGGCTTCGCGCAGTCGTGCAAAACAGGAAATATTGCGTTGGTTTTCGCTGTCGGCGAACAATATACCCTCCGGCAAATAGGTTTTCATACATCTCACCCGTTATCTTTTGAATTTTACAGCCTTTTTATGTATATGCGCCTGTGCTGTAAAATAGAAACGGGTTTTGCGTATATTGCGATTTCTGCTAAGCCTTATCTTTTCTAAATTTTTATACTCATTTAACTAAGTATATATTTATTTAAATGAATTGCCAATTGAATATACCTCTAATAAAATGAATAAAAGAGGTGTAGAATAACAGTATGATTTACTTGACATTGGATAAAGCACTGGAAAAATACGGGCTTTCGAGATATGCGTTGGCGAAAAAAACGGGGATACAATATCAAATCATAGATAATTATTATAAAAACAAAGTAAAAAGATATGACAGTTATGTGCTCGACAGGATTTGTGAAGCATTAGGCTGTCCGATTTCAGATATTATCGAGTATAAAAAGTAAAAGCAGAGCGCCTTGATGCTCTGCTTTTTTCTTACTGTTTTGTGTTGTGCGAACTCCAACGCAATATTCAATTCCCGAGCAGTTTTGCAATCTCGGTGGGTTTTAACACCTTACCCATAGAAATGACTTTTTCATTGACAACAAGCGCCGGCATACGCATAACGCCGTATTCCATAATTTTTTGCATATCGGTAATGTATTCGACTTCTGTGCCGAGCCCCAATGCATTTACCGCCTGCTTTGTGTTTTCAAACAGTATGCCGCAGGATTTGCACCCCGCGCCCAAAACCTTGATACTTGCAATCTTGCCTTGCACTTTTTCACAGCCGTTTTCGGGTTCTCCGCTTTGCGGTGTGTTGCAACAGCACGCAGGCGGTGCCTTTTTTTCTTCCTTTTTCTTGACGCGAACAAAAAATGCCATAATCCATTCCCTCCAAAGTTTTAAATGAGTATTGGTTGTATAAAGTTGAAAAAGTAGCCGACAAGGATAATGCCCACCGTGCAAATGGCAATGAAAATCCCGAGCAGTTTGGGTTTCACTGCTTTGCGCAGCAGTATCATTGACGGCAGTGAAAGCGTAGTAACAGCCATCATAAAAGAGAGCACCACACCGAGCAATGCACCTTTTGCGAGCAACGCTTCGGCAATGGGGATTGTGCCGAAAATATCGGCGTACATCGGCACGCCTGCAACGGTGGCAAGTATCACGCCCAAAGGATTGTTGTTACCGAGTGCTTTTACAATAAAATCCTCGGGAATCCAGTTGTGAATCACCGCGCCGATACCCACGCCGACAAGCACATAGGGATATACCTTTTTCGCGGTGAAAAGCACTTGTCCCCACGCATATTTTATTCGGTCTTTAAAGTGCAATTCCTCTTGCGGCGCGTCAATCGCGTGCCCGTTTCGTATAAATTCCTCCACCTGATTTTCAAGGTGGAGCTTTTCAATCAGCGTGCCGCCGAGCACGGCAATGACAAGGCCGAGCACAACATAGACCATCGCGACCTTCCACCCGAAAATGCTCATCAACAGGACAAGACTGCCGAGGTCCACCATCGGCGAGGAAATCAGAAACGAAAAGGTGACGCCGAGGGGTAACCCCGCGCTTGTAAATCCCATAAACAGCGGAATAGACGAGCAGGAGCAAAAGGGCGTGACGGTGCCCAAAAGCGCCGCCATACAGTTTGCCCCGATGCCGTGGAATTGCCCCAAAATCTTTTTTGTCCGTTCGGGCGGGAAATAGCTTTGTATATAGGAGATACTCAAAATCAAAACGCCCAAAAGTACCATAATTTTAACGGTATCATAGATGAAAAAGAGAATACTGCCGCCGATTTTGCTTGTTGTATCCAACCCGCAGGCGGTTAAAGCGGCGGTGAGCAGGCGGGAAAGCCACCCCATACCGAGTATTTCGTTTTGCAGAAAATTCCATACAGATTGTATTGTCTCCATAAAAGCCTCCTAACATATCTACATATTGAAATATATCTATGTAAAAACCTGTAATAAGTCGTATAAGAAAATGATAGCGAGCGTAGGGGCGCTTCACTTGTCGCCCGCCGTTTCCGCCCCCTCCGAGAGGGGGCTTAACAATGCGTAGCGTTTGACCGGGGGAGAAATTTTTCCGGGTCTCTCCCGCCGTCACGCCTTACGGCGTGTCACCCGCCGCCGGCAGAGGGAGGAATAACGGGACGCCGAGTCGACGCCCCCTACGCTCGTATTGCATTTTGTGCGTAGGGAACGGGCTTGACCGTTCCGCAAAATTACATTACAATTCGCCCTTACAAGTTGTAGGGAACGGCTATCCCGTTTCGTAAAAACCTTATCAATCCGGGGTTGCTGTTGTCAGCGCTTCTAAGCAATCGGCGGCGATTTTTGCGCCTTTCGGGGAAATGGAGTAGTGCATCCATTTTCCGTCCTTACGCCCCACAACAACGCCCGAATCGCAAAGAATTTTCATATGATGCGACAGCGTGGGCTGTGTGATGTTCAATTCCTCTAACAGCTTGCAGGCGCATTTTTCGCCCGAACGCAGACTTTTTAAAATACGGACACGGTTTTCGTCGCAAAAAGCCTTGAAAATCAATGCAGTTTGCTTTTCATTCATTTTACGGCACCTCCCACGGGGAATACGGGTACAGTATACACGATATATAGATGTCTGTCAATATATTTGTAAAAATATCCGACCGTTATGCGGAAACCGTCTGTGCGCCCTTGCTTTTTGGCTGAAAATACGGTATACTTTAAATATATATATGTATTTTTGCGCGCCGAACGGCGCCGTGTTTCAGGAAAGGCAGGTATTCGTTTGGGCTCCGAAAAAGAAACGGTGCAAACACCGAAAAATAAAACCTCAGCGAAAAAGAATGTGTTAACCGTACTCCTCGTGTTGGTTGCCGCCGCGGCGGCAGTAGCGGTTTGGTGGCTGTATACCAATCCGCCGCAGGCGAGAACGGAACAAAACAATACGAACATCAGCGAAAGTCTGGATTCCGTGTTGGTCACGCGAAAAATTACCAATATTCCCTTTATGGCGACCGACCTTGACCATGTGTTTTACACGGCGGACGCGGTGGGCAATATTGTGTATTACGAGCTTGCAAACGGTGAATACACGGAAATTGCGCCGACCGGCACCATGGATTTGACCGTGCCGTTAAGCGGACAGCAAATTCCCGTCAAGATTTCTTATGTGGAGCGCGACGGAATTTTGACCGGCTTTGGGTTGTTTACCTCGGACGGGGCGGATACCGGGGTGTATATCTATAATTTCGTGATGTTTAAGGTTTGCAATTTGCCTGCTGCTTATGCGGCGGACGGCAAATGCCTGTTGCTGGCGCACACCAACCAGCAGAATGCCTATACAATGGACACCGTTTGGGAGGAAGCGTATGTGCTCAACCGCGCAGACGGGACTACACAACGGTTTTTGAGTGAGAATAACCGCACGCTCGGCATCAACGGCGCGGTGCGTTCGGATTTCTGTATGATTACCGACACGGCGTTGACCGCGCAAACCGCCGTGATTCCGTTTTTGTCGGCGCGCGGGCGCGACCAGTCGAATGACGAAAATACGGCGCTCGATATTTATGTAAAAAACGGGGATAAAGAAACGCTTGCCGCGCAAAACGGGATTGGCAGATATGTAAAACCGTTGGAAAACGGCGCGTTCGCGTTTATTCGCAAAACCGACGGCGGCTTTGAAACCGTCAAATCCGAAAACGGCACCGAAACCGTCATTTCTTCGTTCTACGCAGGCTTCGGTACGGCGTGCATTCGCAGCGGCGATTGGATTTTGTCGAAAGAGGACGGGCGTGTGTACTCTACCTATGAAGCGCGTTCCTACACGCCGACGGGCTATAAAATCAACCCGTTGGTATTTGCCGTAAGCCCCGACGAAAAATATATTGTGATGGCGGGCACGGTGGCGAATGCATTGGATTACCAAATCTATGTTTACAACACAGAAACCGGCAAATATGCCACCTTTACGGAAACCAACTACGCGGCGCACAACAATATGCGCTTTTTGGATAACACCACCGTTGCGTACTATGTTCTGAATGTAGACGGGTATGAAAATGTGGTGTTAGATGTATCCAAAATCAGATAAGGAGACTGTATGGCATTGCATTGTAAAGCCGTCCTGTTCGATTTCGACGGCACGCTGGTGGACTCCTCCGAGGGGATTTACAAAAGCCTGATGTATGCATTCGAAGCAGACGGCAAGCCGATACCCGACGAAGCCACCTTGCGCAAATTTATCGGTCCGCCGATTTATGACAGCTTTAAAAATCTATTCGGCTACAAGGACGAAAAAATTGATTGGATGATTGCAAAATACCGCGAGCGCTACCGCGCAATCGGTTACCGTGAGGTCGAGGTGTACGCCGGCATTTCCGCACTGTTAGAGCGGTTGCATCAAAACGGCATCAAAATCGCCACCGCATCCTCTAAACCGACGGTATTTATCAAAAAAATTTTGGAAGAACGAAATTTGCTTGCCTATTTCGACTATCTCGGCGGCACGGATTTTGACAATATTTCGTCCGACAAAACCGCAATTATGCAAAACGCGATGAACGCACTCGGTGTGTCGCCCTCAGAAACGCTGATGGTCGGTGACCGGTTGTATGATATTCACGGCGCAAAAGGCGCTTCGGTGCCGTGCATTGCCGTGCTGTACGGCTTCGGCAGTCGAGAGGAATTTGTGGAATACGGTGCGGACTACATTGTCAGCACCCCCAAAGAAATAGAAAATTTGATTTTCGGAGTGTAACAGTATGGCTTCTCCGCTTGCGGACAGACTCCGCCCCGAACAACTTTCCGATATGGTCGGGCAAGCGCATTTGCTCGGCGAAAATATGCCGCTTCGCAACATTGTGGAGTCCGGCACACTGCCCAATATGATTTTTTACGGGCCGTCGGGCACGGGCAAAACCACCTTGGCGCGCATTATCGCCAAAACAACCGACCGCACCTTGCGCAAATTAAACGGCACAAACGCCTCGACGGCGGATATTAAAGAAATTGTCGGGGAACTCGGCACCCTTGCCGCACCGAACGGTATTCTTTTGTATTTAGACGAAATTCAGTATTTCAACAAAAAGCAACAGCAGTCGCTTTTGGAATACATTGAAAACGGCGCGATTACGCTGATTGCCTCGACCACGGAAAATCCGTATTTCTATGTATATAGTGCGATTTTAAGCCGTTCTACGGTGTTTGAATTCAAATCGGTCACCCCCGAGGAAATCGTGCCCGCCGTCAAACGCGCGTTTTTATTTTTGCAGGAAGAACAGCACATTAAAATCGACTTTACCGACGAAATTTGCCTGCAAATTGCGATAGCGGCAGGCGGCGATGTGCGAAAATCTTTAAATTTTGCCGAACTCGCGGTGCTTGCCACCAAGCCCGACGAAAACGGGAACAAGCAAATTACCGCCGAAGCGGTCACGGCCATTACGGGCAACAATACCTTTCACTATGACCGCGCGGGGGACGAGCATTACGATGTCATTTCGGCATTTCAAAAATCCATGCGCGGGTCTGACCCCGACGCGGCTTTGCATTATCTGGCGCGGCTTTTGGAGGGCGGCGATTTGCCCTCGGCAGTACGGCGGTTAATGGTATGCGCGTGCGAAGATGTCGGGCTTGCCTACCCGCAGATTATCCCGATTGTGAAAGCCGCGTGCGATATTGCCCTTGCCGTGGGGTTGCCCGAGGCGAAAATCCCGCTTGCCGACGCGGTGGTGCTGGTGGCGACCTCGCCGAAATCCAACACGGCGCACGACGCGATTTTTGCCGCGTGCGAGGATGTTGCGAAAGGCAATTACGGGCGGATTCCGCGGTGCTTGCAAAATATGCACTATGACGGCGACGATGTAAAAAACAAGGGGCAGTTTTATAAATACCCCCACGAGTACCCGAACCGCTGGGTGGAGCAACAATATTTGCCCGACGCGCTTTTGGGGAAACAGTATTATCACTTTGGCGACAACCGCACCGAACAGGCGGCAAAAGCATATTGGGACGCCGTAAAAGGCGGCAACAAATAGACGCTTGATTTAGGAGCTTTACATATGAAAGAAAAAACACCGAAAGAACCGAAAATCCGTTCTGTGCAGTTTAATTTTGTGATGAACGCGATTTTGACGATTTCCTCCTTTATCTTTCCGCTGATTACATTTCCGTATATTTCCCGTACACTGTTGGTGGAGGGCAGCGGTAAGGTAAATTTTGCAACCTCGGTCATTTCCTATTTTGCGATGTTTGCCTCACTCGGGATTCCGACTTATGGGATTCGCGCGTGTGCACGCGTGCGTGAGGACCGCGAAAAGCTCACGCGTACAACGCAGGAATTGCTGATTATCAATTTAGCGACCTCTGCCGTTACCTATGCGGTATTTTTCGTATCGCTGTTTTTTGTGGAGCGCTTTCAGCAAGATACAACGCTGTTGCTCATCAGCAGTCTTTCCATCATTCTGAACACGCTGGGTGTAACTTGGTTGTATTCGGCGTTGGAGCAATATTCCTACATTACGATTCGCAACATCATTTGCAAACTGCTGTCAATTGTGCTGATGTTTATTTTTGTGCACAATCCGTCGGACTATATCGTGTACGGCGCGATTTCCGTGGTGGCGGCGGGTGGCTCCAATTTGTGGAATTTTATCAATCTGCGCAAATACATTTCTCTGCGCCCCGTCGGGCATTATAATTTTAAGAAGCATTTACAGCCGATTTTCGTCTTTTTTGCCACTTCGGTTGCCGTCAGCATTTACACCAATTTGGATACGGTAATGCTCGGCTTTATGACGGATGACACACAGGTGGGGCTTTACAGCGCCTCGGTGAAGGTGAAAACGCTGCTTTTAGCGGTGGTTTCTTCACTCGGCAATGTGCTGTTGCCGCGGCTGTCTTTGTATGTGCGGAATCAGGATTTTCAAAAATTTACGGAAACGCTGTCGCGCGTTTTGAATTTTCTGCTTTTGGTTACCCTGCCGCTGACTTTGTTTTTTACGATGTTTGCGCGGGATTCTATTGTGTTTATCTCCGGGGAGGCGTTCGCCGGCGCTACGCTTTCCATGCAGCTTTTAATGCCGACCGTCTTTTTTAACGCTTTAAACGGGATGACGGGTAACCAAATGCTGGTGCCGCTGGGCAGAGAAAAAGCGGTGATGCTTTCCGTGATTTGCGGCGCGGTGTTGGACTTTGTTTTAAATCTGCTTGTCATTCCGCGCATGGGCGCGGCGGGTGCGGCGCTGTCCACGCTGCTTGCCGAATTTACCGTTTTGGTGGTGCAGATTTTCTTCTTGAAGGATTATCTCGGCAAAGTCATTCGCGGGGTGAAAATGCTGCCGCTGTTTTTAAGCGCCGCTGTGGCAACGGGCGTCGAAGTATTGCTTTTGCACTATTTGACTGTATCGTCGGTATTTTTACGGTTGGTCATCGGCGCGGCATCTTTCTTCGGCATCTATTTTATTCTTTTGTTGCTGCAAAAGGAAAAATTCCTGTTGGAGAATCTTACATTGGTTTGGAATAAGGGAAAAGAACTTTTACAAGCGAGAAGCAATAAAAATAAAGGAGTATGAGTATGGGTTTCAGAGAGGCATTGCGGGATAACCCCGCGACAAACGGTTTGTATTGTAAATTGCGAGATGTAAAGCACAAATATGTTCACAAACAGCATATCAAGACAGCGTATCAATTTACGGACCGCAGTCGCGGTGAAAAAAAGTGCTGTGTAATTCTCGCGGGATACAAAGAATTTGTTTGGGATTCCGTCTTTCCGCGTATTCGCCGGTATCAACCGGCGGATTTGGATGTCTGCGTGGTTTCCTCGGGGCTGTATTCCGAAGCCCTTGCGAAAATATGCGCGGAAAATGAATGGTCCTATCTCAGCACAAAGCGCAACAATGTTTCCGTGGCGCAGAACTTGGCAATTACCTTACTGAAAAGCGCCGAATGGATTTATAAATTGGACGAGGATATTTTTGTGACGGACGGGTATTTTGAATCGCTTATGCAGACCTATGAAACGGTTTCTCGCGAGGGGGAATACGATGTCGGTTTTGCCGCGCCTTTAATTCCGATTAACGGCTACGGGCATTTGCGTCTGCTCAAAAAGCTCGGGCTTACCGATGTGTATGCTGAAAAATTTGAACGCCCGATTTACGCGAGCTATCCCGCGCGGCAGATTGAAAACAATCCCGAAGTTGCAAAGTTCTTTTGGGGCGAGGGCGGCGTTTTCCCACACATTGATGATTTGGCAAAACAACTGCAAGCGGAGCCGTTTTCCTATTCTGCCTGTCCGGTTCGTTTCAGCATCGGTGCAATTTTGTTTACCCGCGAAACTTGGGAAAAAATGGGAATGTTCCCCGTGGTCAAAGGTGCAGGCATGGGCATTGATGAGGACGAATTCTGTGCCTACTGCATCAAAGAATCGCAAGCCATTATCGTTTCGGAAAACACCGTGGTCGGGCATTTGTCCTTCGGCAAGCAAAATGTTGCCATGAAAGACTATTACGGACAGCATACAGACCGCTTTGCGGTGTCGGAAGATACTTGATGCGGGGAATGCGCGATGCGAAACGATAAGTTGTTTCTTTCTCTTTTCTTAACGGCGACAGTGTTGATTTTGTGCCTTTTTGGGTGCAGTGCACCGCAAACACAGGCGGTGCAAAAGCCGCTTGCGGGCGACGCGCAAAGCTTTGACGACAGCCGCGGCGTGTCCGTGCATGACCCGTCGCTGTTTCGTGCCAAAGACGGTACCTATTATGTGACCGGCTCGCACATCGTCTCGGCAAAAAGCACCGATTTAATCCATTGGAGCACTGTTTCAAGCGGTGTGTTTGACAGCAACCGCACTTTGGTTTTAGAGGGGCAAACCCTGCGCGGTGCATATGCAAAGGCGTTTGCTTGGTGCGACGGCGCGCAAAACCTTTGGGAACGCACGGACGAAGAATGGGAAACCAATGTCTGGGCGTCGGATATAATTTACAATGCGGCAATGGGCAAATATTGCTATTACGCCTGTTCCTCGGTTTGGGGGTCAACAGCGTCGGTGATTTGGTTTGCCACGGCGGACAGCCCCGAAGGGACTTTCACCTTCGCGGACACCCTCGTTTACAGCGGCTTTAACAAGCGGGAACGATTCGGCAAGCCGCGCAATGAAATGCACTATTCCTTTACCAATCTCGGCACGCTGATTGAAAACGGTACGCTCACGAAAGCGGAAGTCGAAAATGCGCCGTGGTATAATGAAAACGGCGAGTATGACTGCACCTACGGCAAATATCCGAATGCGATTGACCCCGCGCCGTTTTATGATGCGGCGGGCAACCTTTGGCTTGTGTACGGCTCGTTCAGCGGCGGTATTTATGTGATGCCTTTGGTGGAGGAAACGGGCTTGCCCGATTACGCGGCAATGCGCAATACCGAAGGGTATGATTTGTATTTCGGCAAGCAGATTACTTGCACAAACGAGCAGACAAAGAACACGGGCGAAGGGCCGTTTATCACCTATGACGCCGAAAGCGGCTATTATTATTTGTTCCTTTCCTACGGCGCTTTGGGCGCACTTGACGGCTACAATATTCGCGAATACCGAAGCGAAACGCCCGATGGCATATATGTAGACGCGGCGGGCAAGGACGCGCGCGAAATGCAAAATACGGGTACGCCGATTCTCGGGAATTATCAGTTCTCGGCAGATGCACAGGCATATTTATCGGGTGGACATTCCTCTTGCCTTATAGACGCGGACGGCAAAATTTTCCAAGCCTATCATCAGCGGTATAATGACGGAGAAGGCGCATTTCACAATGTGCAAATCCACCAAATGTTGCGCACGAACGACGGTTGGCTGACGATGTTACCACTTGTGTATAATGGGGAAACCGCAACGGCGGTCAGCCTTGCGGACATTGCGGGCGAATACGAAGCGGTGCTTTTCACGTCCGAACTCCAAACGGCAACCGATTGGAGCGGCGTGCAGGCAATTATTCGCCAGACCGAAACGATGCAAATTGCCGCGGACGGAACAGTCACTTTTGGCGGCAAAACAGGGACTTTGCAGTTGGACAGCGGCGCATATACCTTTACGCTACGCATAGACGGCGCGGTGTATCACGGCGCTTGCTGTGTCGGCACGCAAAACGGGGTGCAGAAAATGACGCTTTCTGCGCTTTCCGATGCGAATTGCACGCTGTGGGCGGTTGCGAAATAAAAAACGACACAAAAAAGAACAGGCAGGTATCTTCGGATACCTGCCTGTTTTCTGTGTTTTACCTTATTCCTGTATGCCGGGGATTTTCGGAAGTTTGTCAAAGCCAACCTGCAAATCTTCGTCGGTCGGAATGTAATCGTGCATCGTGCCCTCAATGTAAGAGGTGTATGCGGTCATATCGAAATAGCCTGTGCCCGTAAGCCCGAACAAAATGGTCTTTTCTTCACCCGTTTCCTTGCATTTGAGTGCTTCGTCAATCGCGCCGCGAATGGCGTGTGCGCTTTCGGGGGCGGGGAGAATGGTCTCGACTTTCGAGAACAGCGTAGCGGCTTCAAACACCTTGGTTTGCTCCACCGAAACCGCTTCTATATACCCATCGTGATAGAGCTTCGAAAGAATAGGCGACATACCGTGATAGCGAAGTCCGCCCGCGTGGTTGGGCGAGGGCTTAAATTCACAGCCGAGGGTATACATTTTTGCCATCGGGGTGATTTTGCCCGTATCGCAGAAGTCATAGGCATATTTGCCGCGCGTTAAAGAGGGGCAGGAGGCGGGTTCTACCGCAATAATGCGCGGGTTTGCCTTGCCGGTTAACTTGTCCTGCATGAACGGCGCAATCAAACCGCCGAGGTTCGAGCCGCCGCCCGCACAGCCGATGACAATGTCGGGGTATTCGTCGAGCATTTTCATCGCGGTTTTGGTTTCCAATCCGATAATAGATTGGTGCAACAACACTTGGTTGAGCACCGAGCCCAATACATAGCG
>JBJEPU010000064.1:0-2703 GCA_051881395.1 Candidatus Fimenecus sp. | reverse complement strand
GCTTCGCAGACATTTCCCCTAACAGGGGAATCACCCCGCCCTACCGTATAAATTATCCCTACAAACCCCAATTTGTCATTCTGAACGCAGTGAAGAATCTCAAACACCACAAAAGAAAAATGTATCAAACGAGAGGTTTCGGTTGTGTCCCAGAATGACAAAAACGCATAAAATGCACACCACCGTGACGAAATGATGATTTTCAGGTAAAATATTTACAAATCGTTAAAAACTTTTTCGGCTCGGTTGCTTGCAAAATGGAAAAAACAGGTGTATAGTTAGTTTTAGCACTCAAAGGTCAAGAGTGCTAAAATAATCGGAGGCGTATCAAAAATGGCTAAAAAGCAGTTTAAAACCGAATCCAAGCGGATGCTGGATTTGATGATTAATTCGATTTACACCAATCAGGAAATTTTCCTGCGGGAACTGATTTCCAACGCGAGTGACGCGATTGACAAGCTGTATTTCAAATCGCTGACCGATGAGCGCGTCGGGCTTTCGCGTGAGGATTTCAAAATTGATATTTCGATTGACAAGGAAAACCGCCTGTTGAAAATTTCCGACAACGGCATCGGCATGACCGAGGAGGAGCTTGATAAAAACCTCGGCACAATCGCCAAAAGCGGCTCGTTGCAGTTCTCCAAAGAAAATGAAACCGATGGGCACGATGTGGACATCATCGGGCAGTTCGGCGTGGGCTTTTATGCTGCGTTTATGGTGGCCGACCGCGTTGAGGTGGTAAGTAAGGCTTACGGCACAGACACGGCGTTTTGCTGGGCGTCCAACGGTTTAGACGGCTACACCGTTACCCCCGCCGAAAAAGAATGTGTCGGCACGGACATTACCCTGCACTTAAAACCCAGCACCGAAGAAGCGGATTATGACAAATATTTGGAAACATACACGATTTCCGCGCTTGTGAAAAAGTATTCCGACTATATCCGTTTCCCGATTCAAATGGATATGGAGCACTCCCGCCCGAAAGAGGGAAGCGAAGAGGGCGAATACGAAACCTATACGGAACACGAAATCGTCAACAGTATGGTACCGCTTTGGAAGAAGAACAAAAGCGAAATCACCGAGGAAGAATACAATAAATTTTACAATGAAAAATTCTTCTCCTATGACAAGCCCCTGCGCGTCATTCACCAAAAGGCAGAGGGTACTTCCTGCTATCAGGCGCTGTTGTACATCCCCGAAAAGGCGGATTACAACTACTATTCCAAAAACTTTGAAAAGGGCTTGGCGCTCTATTGCAGCGGTGTGAAAATTATGGATAAGTGCGCCGACTTACTGCCCGACTGTTTCAGTTTTGTCAAAGGTGTGGTGGACTCCGAGGATTTGTCTTTAAACATTTCGCGTGAGATGCTTCAACAGGACAGACAACTCAAAATCATTGCCCGCGCACTCGAAAAGAGAATCAAAAAAGAGTTGGAAGATATGCTGAAAAATGACCGCGAGGCCTATGAAAAATTCTGGAAATCGTTCGGCTTGCAACTCAAATATTCGCTTTACAGTTCCTTCGGCGGTGAACGGGATTTGCTTGAAAATCTCCTCTTATTCACACGCGCGTCCGACTCAAAACTGTGCACCTTAAAAGAATATCGCGACGCCATGCCCGAAGAGCAAAAGTACATCTATTATGCGGCGGGCGAAAGTGCCGAAAAGCTCGCGCATCTGCCGCAGGCGGAAACCGTGCTCGACAAGGGCTACGATTTGCTGTGCCTGACGGACGATGTGGATGAATTCTTAATGCAGATTTTGCACAGCTACGAGGAAAAAGAATTCCGTTCGATTTCCGGCGACGATTTGGGGCTGGAAACCGAGGCGGAAAAGAAAGAAATCGAGGAAAAAGCCGAGCAGAACAAGGATTTGTTCGCTTGTATGGGTGAGGCGCTCGACGGGAAGGTCAGCGCGGTGGTCTTGTCCGCGAAGCTCAAATCGCACCCCGTTTGTCTTTCCAGCAAAGGCGCGGTGTCGATTGAAATGGAGAAAGTGCTTGACAGTATGCCCAACGCTGAAAACGCGCCCAAAGCGGAAAAAGTGTTGGAAATCAACGGCGAACACCCTGTATTTGCCGCTTTGACGAAGGCTTTTGCTGCGGGCGACACCGACAAGGTGAAGCAGTATGCCGATTTGCTCTATAATCAGGCGCGCCTGATTGAGGGCTTGTCCGTCGAAGACCCGGTGGCGTTCTCCAACGCCGTTTGCGCGCTGATGCAGTAACCGCATGTGACGCGGCGCAAATTGTCGGTTTACTTTGTGCGGTTCTTTTTGGGGCTTTGAATTTGTCATCCTGAGCGAAGCGAAGGATCTCCAAAAGCACAAAACAAAAATATACAACACGAGATTCTTCGCCTATCGGCTCAGAATGACAACGCGTAGGGAACGGTCTTGACCGTTCCGCGAACCGCCCCGTTTACGGGGAGGTGGCACGCGCAAAGCGCGTGACGGAGGGGCAAAAACACATCACATTTCACGGGCGGGCGTGGATTTTCTCCGAAAACGGGCACCCTTTTGTCCGCATTCGCGGACATTTCCCCTGTCAGGGGAATAACCCGCCCCTACAACGGGTCGTCGAGGACGCCGACCCCTACGCTAAATTAAAATTTGTTCTTCATTAAAATCAATACCCCGCGAAAGAATGTTTGTGAATTGCACCCCATTTGTTAGACAAGTATGGTATACTATCTAACAAGAGGG
>JBJEPU010000063.1:0-2777 GCA_051881395.1 Candidatus Fimenecus sp. | reverse complement strand
CCTCTGACGAGGGGGCTGTCAAATGCGTAGCATTTGACTGGGGGAGAGATTTTTTCCGTTTCTCTCCCTCCGTCACGGCTACGAATTCCCTGCGGCAAACATTGCCCGTATTGCAACGGCAACAGGGTCATTTTCTGCATAGCCGTTCAAAAATTTTTCAGGGTTGCCGTCACTTTCGGTTTGCGCCGTTTTGGGCAACAAATCATATACCGCACACAAATCCGCCGGTGCGCAACCTACATCGGTTTGTAGGTGAACTTGTTTTCCGTCCGCGAAAGTGATGGAAATACCCAAATAATCATAATGATGAGCGATTCGTCCGCTGATTATCAACCCCGAATCTTCATACATATGAAATTCCGTCACATCAGCATAATTGTACGTCGCGGTTTGGCGGTTTATACAGTTATATTTTTGCACACCGTCTTTGTAAAACGCCCAACGCCCCGTGGTGCCAAACGCCGCAAGCACGAAGGTTATCGCGGCTATCCCCGCCAAAATGCGGCGATTGAAACGATGCATTTCTTTTTCGTGCTCGGTATATTGTTTTCGGTGATACCGTTTGTCCGTTAACGGATACACTTCCTTGTATCCGGGCGTTTTCCCATATCGGAATCCCTTTTTGGGGAAAATCGGTTGTTTTTTATCGTATAAATCAGCAAAAAATACAATTACCAAAACGACAAGAAAAAGTATAAACGGTATCGTCAAAAGAAAACTGAGTGTCGCCGCGACTGCCAATGCACCGTCAGCGCACCAAAGCCGATTTAATACAAACGCGCCCGCGATGTAAAGCCCGTACAACACTAAAACCCCAACAACAAGAACGCAAACATACAGGACTTTATCTATCCACGACAGCGGTGGATTTTTCGGTTTATGCTTCGGCTTTTTTCGTTTGGATTTTGCCATGATGATCCCCTTTTATGCAACTGCGGCGGGAGCAAGCCCCCGCCCTACCCTGAAAATTTTATTTTGTGCGTATGGGCGGGTGATTCCCCTGTTAGGGAAAATGTCCGCGAACGCGGACAAAAGGGTGCCCGTTTTCGGAGAAAATACATACCCGCCCGTGGATTTTGATGTGATTTGGCGGACGAACGAGGACGTTCGTCCCTACGCGGTGTTCGCCCGTTTGTAGGGGCGATTCACGAATCGCCCGCAAGGCTTGATGTAATTTTGCGGAACGCATCTTCGGTTGTTCCCTACACAATGTCATTTCCATTCGAGAGGACAAGGAAAAGATTCCCTACAAAGTAAACCTACGATTTAAAAATTACATACTTTCCGGGGTGGAGATTTTGAAGGCGGTTAAAATGTTCACCATCACGCTTCTGACGGCAAGGCAGAGATTAAGCCGCGCCTGCATCAGGCTTTCGTCCTCCACGCCGATTTTGCAGGCGTTGTAATATTTGTGGAACAGAGTCGCCAAATTGATGGCATACCGCGTGATTTTGGCGGGGTCGTAACCCTTTGCCGCCGTGATGATTTCGTCGGTCAGCCCTGCCAAATGGCGAATGAGCTCGTGCTCCTCGGGGGTGTTGAGTTGTTCCAATTCCGCTTCGGTGCACGCGCGCGGCGTAATGCCCTGTGCTTGCAATTTTTTGAGAATACTGCAAATGCGCGCGTTGGCATATTGACAGTAATACACGGGGTTTTGCGAATTTTCACTCACCGCAAGCCCCAAATCGAAATCAATCGTCGAGCCGGGCTCACGCAGATTAAAAAAGAACCGCGCCGCGTCTATGGGCACTTCGTCGAGCAGGTCCACCAGCGTTACGGCATTGCCCGTCCGCTTGGACATCCGCACAGGCTCGCCGTCCTTCATCAAATTGACAAGCTGCATCAAAACGACATCTAAACGGTCGCCGTCTAAGCCAATCGCGTCGAGCGCGCCTTTGAGCCGCGCCACATGGCCGTGGTGGTCAGCGCCCCAAACATCAATCGCTTTTTGGAAACCGCGGTCCACCAATTTGTTTCTGTGGTAGGCAATATCCGCCGCGAAATAGGTCGGGTTGCCGTTTTGGCGAATGAGCACATCGTCTTTGAGTTCCAATTTTTCAATCTGTTCGGGCGTTTTGCCCTGTTTTAACAGCTTTTCGGTCTGCACCTCGATATTTTTATACCACAGCGCGCCGTCTTTTTCATAGGTTTTGCCGTTGGCGGTCAACAGGTCGATAACCTCTTGTATCGCGCCGCGGTGCAGTTCGCTTTCGTGAAACCATTTGTCATAAGTAATGCGGTATTTCGCGAGGTTGTCCTGCATATTCTGAATATTTTTCGGCAACGCAAAATCCACCAACGCCGCGCGGCGTTCGCTTTCCGATTTTTCAAGGTAACTGTCGCCGTACAAATCGGCAAACTCCTTTGCGCGCTCTGTAATATCCGCGCCGTGATAACTGTCCTCGGGCAGTTCTACGGCATCTTCGCCTTTGAAAAGCTGTTGATAGCGAATATCCAAGGACAGCCCGAATTTTTCAATCTGGTTGCCCGCATCGTTAATGTAAAATTCACGTGTGACATCATACCCCGCCATTTCGAGCACCGCCGCCAAGCAGTCGCCCAAGGCGCCGCCGCGCGCGTTGCCCATATGCATCGGCCCCGTGGGGTTGGCGGAAACGAATTCCACATTGACCTTTTCGCCCTTGCCGTAATCACTTTTGCCGTAATTTTCGCCTTTTTCGAGGACATCGAGCAAAATATCGGCATAGAATTTATCGCTCAAACGGAAGTTGATAAATCCCGCCCCCGCAACCGTACATTCTGAAAAATAACTGTCG
>JBJEPU010000062.1:0-2780 GCA_051881395.1 Candidatus Fimenecus sp. | reverse complement strand
CGTTTCGCGGTAGGGTGTTTTTGTGTTTGTTATCATAGTTGGATTTTTTGTGTTGAAAAAGAAATTTGGATTTGTCGTAGGGGTAATTTGTACGGTAGGGCGGGGGTGATTCCCCTGTTAGGGGAAATGTCTGCGAAGCAGACAAAAGGGTGCCTGAATTCGGAGAATTTGCCCCCGCCGCAAGGTGTGATGTAAATTGACGGCGGGAGCAAGCCCCCGCCCTACTCTGAAAATGCATTTCGTGCGTAGGGAACAACCTTAGTGTTGTTCCGCAGAATTACATTGAACTCCACGGCGGGCGTGGAAGCCCGCCACTACGCGAAAAAATATATTTCGTGCGTAGGGAACGGTCTTGACCGTTCCGTTAATACCCCTGCAAATCCCAATATAGAATTACTGTTTCGGTGCTATTCGGCGCCCGGCCACGAAAACGGCGGAAAGGGTGATGTTGTCGTCAAACAACAGCAAATCCGCATCATATCCGACGGCGATTTTGCCGGTATGGCTGTCCGCGCCGATGACGCGCGCAGGCGTCAGACTTGCCATTTTTACACAATCCACGAGCGGTAACCCGACGATTTTATAAAGGTTGCGCACCAGCTTGTCGCAGGTGGCAACCGATCCGGCAAGACAGGAACGGTCAGAGAGGAGCATCACGCCGTTTTCGTACACCACGGACATCCCATTTTCCTGGGTGAATTCCTCGCCCTCGTGTATGTCCATCGCGGCGTATTCCAATCCGTCGGTGATGAGGTACATTTTATCCGCGCCTTTGCACTTGTAAATGAGCTTTAATACGCCCGTCGGTTGATGTCGTAAATCCGCAATGACCTGCGTGGTGACATTGTCATTGACTAACGCCGCCTCTACCGTTCCCGCGTGGCGGAACACGCCGACTTTGTGGCAGGAAGTGCAGGCATTATATAAGTGTGTGACATCGCTGTACCCGTTTTGAAACGCGGTCTGTGCCATATCGTAGTCCGCGGTGGAGTGCGCCATGGAAGCCACCGCACCATGCGCACAAATGGCTTTGCCAAGCGCAAGCCCGCCGTCGGTTTCGGGCGCCGCGCCGACGATTTTGATGCCGTCCCAATAGGATAGTAAATCTTCATAATCCTGCTCAGCGGGGACTAAAATATTTTCGGGACTTTGCGCGCCGCACATTTTCGGGGATAAAAACGGACCCTCCAAATGCACGCCGAGAATATGTACATTTTCCGTTGCGCTTTGCGCCGCACGAATGCCGTCAATGGCAGTTTTTAACTGTGCAATCGGCGCGGCGAGCGTCGTCGGCAAAATCGAGGTCGTGCCGTATTTCGCGTGCGCTTCGCACATATTTATCACTGCGTCTTTTCCGCCCATTGCGGAATATCCGCCGCCGCCGTGCACATGCAAATCGATAAATCCGGGAGAAAGGTATTGCCCGTTGCCGTCTATCACCTCGGCTGTGGCGGGCGCGTCAATTTTTTCGGCAATTTCGGTGATTTTACCGTTTTCCACCGCAACCTCGGCGGGGAAAATTTCCTTTTCACCGATTACCTGCACATTTTTCAAAACCAACATAACGCAAAGCACCTCACACTTATAAATTGGTCGTCCAACAGGCGATTTCGCCGTTGTCCGTAATGTCGGCAAGCCCGTAAGCGCCCTGCCGAATACTGCCAGGGCACAAATAATAAATGCCGTCAATGTAATCGACCTTCGGTATATGCGTGTGTCCGTACAGCACCAAATCCGCCTGTTTTTCTTTTGCGGCTTCCTCTAACATTTGCAAGCCGTATTTGACCTGCCGCGTGTGCCCGTGCAGGGCGAAAATCCGCTTACCGCCCAAAAGCACAAGCTCCTCTTTCGGCAAGGTGGAGTATAAATCACAGTTCCCGCAGACCGCGGTCACTTTCTTATTCACCAATTCCTTGGAAACCGTATTGGTGTAAAAATCGTCTTCCCCGTCCCCGAGAAAAAATACCGCGTCCGCCTCGGGGTGTAGGCGGATTGCCGACGCGAGGGAAAGATAATCACGGTGTGCATCCGAAAGAATTAACAAGCGAATCATATTTTACGCCTCGTTTTCATAATGTAAAACAAGTATATCAAATTTACGAGGTGTTTGCAATGCAGGATAACGGTTTTTTGGATAAAATGGTTTCGGAGTTGCGCAAAAAAAGCACGAAAAAAGAAGCGGAGGATTACTTGAAGGAACAGCTTTCCCCCGCGCAGAGCGAAAAACTCGAAAAGGTGCTCCACGACGAAAACGCCGCGCGCGAGCTGCTTTCTACGCCGCAGGCGCAAAGCCTGTTGAAAAAATTGATGGGGGAAGACAATGGACAGCATCAGTGAATTGCTTTCCTCGGTCAGTCCCGAGGAATTGGAGCGCTTAAAGGGCGTGGCGCAAAGCTTGATTTCGTCAAACGGGAACAGCGAACCGGCCGCGCCGCCGAAAAAAGAAAAATCCGACGCGTCCTTAGACGGGATTGCGTCTCTGTTCGGCGGGGATACGGCAAAAATGCTGACCACCGTTGCCAAAGCGTTAAATCAAGAGGATGACCGCACCAAGTTCATCGCCGCCTTAAAGCCCTTGCTTTCCGAAGAACGGCGACAGCGCGCAGATGAGGCGATGCGCTTTTTGCGGTTGATGGACGCTCTGCCGCTTTTGAAAGGACTGTTTTGACATGCGCGAATACACCTATGACGAATTACAGCAAATGCAGGAAAAAGCGCTTGAACGCGTGCGCAATATGCAAATGTATTCCAAAAACGCAGTAGAGGGGACAAATGCCCAA
>JBJEPU010000061.1:0-2805 GCA_051881395.1 Candidatus Fimenecus sp. | reverse complement strand
CATTTTCCTGATTTTGCATTTTCGTTTTCAGCCACTGCTCTTGAAATGCCAAAACGGCGTCGATATGCGCGGGGCAAAGCAATTCCACGCGAAAGCGACTGCCGTAATCACGAAAAAAAGTGTTGATGTCATGGCGTTTGGACGCCATATCGGGTCCGGGTAGATACGCCAATTTTTCATAGGTATACATATACTCCGCATAATCGCGGCACGGTTCTACGGAAAACTCGCCCGGGAACAGACTTTGCAGAAGCTCTGCCGCACGGCGTGTCAGCGTTTCAAAGCACAACCGTTTCCCGTGCGCATGGGCGTCAAGCCGTAACGCCGAAACCGCTTGGCGCAAACCGTCGGGCGCACCCATCGGGAAAAGATAAACACGCTCTTTTGCATTGCCGCGCGCGGAACGCAAAATATACAGATACCCGTCCCGTTCGCAAAGGCGGTCGCCGTATTTACTTTCCATACAGTAAAGGGAAACAAAAGCGTGCTGACAGGAATTCTCGCCGTAACGGCGAAAATAACGGTCAACCGTTTGTTTATCCTCTAAGGTGAACGCGCGGAAATCCAACATGCCTATCCCTCATTTTACAACCGGTGCGTGCGGTTCATCGGCTTTTTTGCGTTTTGGCAGACAAAACAGCCCTATCCAACATATGCAGGTTGCGCCCCTGCTGTATCAGTTCCGCTTCCAGCAAAACCATATTCGCAGCGGTAGCCACAAAGTCAAACAAAACATCCACAGCCATGGCAACGACCAAGCCTTCGGTCGGAATGCCGAGCTGTGCAAACATCACGGTATAGCACGCCAAAGTGCCGCCGGGAATCGGCGGCGAGGCAATCGCCAAAATCACCGTGACCAAAACCGCCATCAAAATCCACGCGGCTGAAATGGGAACCGCATAGCTTTTCGCCACATAAAAGCAGATAATTACAAAATAGATAGAAGTTGCGGGCGGACAGAACACCATCCCCAACGGCAAGCCGAAATTCGTTAAATAACTGCCGAGCCCCAACTTGCGTTCACAGCATTGCATGGCAGTGCCGAAGGTCGCCGTGGAGGAGGCGGTGGTCAACGCAACCACAAAGGTCTCCGCACATTTTGAAGCCAGCAAAAACGGAGAAATCTGATTTCTGCGGGAAACATACAAAAATACAAATGTGAGAATCCCCGCCATCACAAGCAAAAACACGACAATCGCCCACCATGCCTGCGAAATGACGCCGAACGAATTTGTCCAGAACATCTGCACCACAACAATAAAGATGAAAAACGGCACAAGGCTTGAAATCAGTTCCACCACAAAGCCAATCACACCGTTCAGCTGTTCCACAAGCGCCGACACACCCGCGACCTGTTTGCCGAGCACCAACAGCGCGCCGCCGACAAACACAGCCATGAGGATAATCTGCATGGAGTTCCCCTCTTGAAACGGTGTGACGATATTATCCGGCAGAATGTCTAATAACATTTGGAAAATGCCCCAAAGCTGATTGTTCGCCGTGCCACTGCCCGATTCGATTTGTATGGAAAACGCCGGCAGACACACCGCGGCCGTAACCGCCGTCATAGCAAACGAAATCCCGACAAAGCGCAAAAGCATACGCTTGCCGATGCGCCCGAAAGTGGAAATATCCCCGATGCCGTAAACGCCCCACGCCACAGCCAAGAACACCATAGGCCCTGCGATGGTGCCAAGCACACCCAAAAAGGCGTCGTACAATGGGGTAATCAGATTTTCGAGCAAAACCGACACCAAATTCTGCGGTAAAATCATACCGGCAAGCCCGACCAAAACTGCCGCCGCCAAAGCAAAAAGCAAGGATACCAACGGATTGCGGCGCGGCTTTTTCAGTTTCAACAGCACCTGATTTTTGCCGTCTGTATAGGAATACAGCGGATAGAGGCCCATACTTCCCAACATACGGTTGCTCCATCCGCTGAATTCTCCGTCTTCGCCACCCTGTACCGTCGGGTCAAACGGCACACCCTGCACTTCCAGCATCAGGCGCGGCCGCCCGAAATGTGTGCCCATTCTAAGAACACAGGTGGTTTCTTCTCCGAATGCCTCCCGCATCCGCAAAAGTATCTCCTCCATAGACAGGCGAATGCGGTGCCTGTTTTTGGACTCCGTTTTTAAGGCTACAAGATACGCGTCTATCTTCTCCGCCATTTCGTCAATGGCAGATGCGGAAAGGTCATATGTTAAACTTTCTCGTTTATTCATCATCCGTCAGTTCTGCTCAATCGTCAAAATATCCGCAAAGCCGGTTACCTCGAAGATTTCCATAATGGTTTCGTTGACATTCCGAATGGACATTTTCCCCTGACGGTTCATCACCTTCTGTGCGGAAAGCAACACACGCAAGCCGGAAGAGGATATGTACTCCAATGCGGCCATATCGATAACAAGTTCTGTGACGCCTTCCACGGAATGTTTCAGTTCCGCCTCCAACATAGGCGAAGTGGTGGTGTCCAACCGCCCCTCCAACGACAGAGTCAGCGCAGTACCGTCCTCTTTTTTCAAGATGTTCATAACCGTTTCCTCCGATACTTTTTTCTTTTTCGGCGTTTGCCGATTCTTTCGGTTTTTTCGCCGAAAAATCTGCGCTTATTATAGCACAGCCGCCGTGAGATGTCAATTCTGTACCGCTGTGCAAAGCGGCAGGGAAACGCCCTGAAAATCCGAAAAATTTTCATTGACAACCGCTTGTTTTTTGACTATAATAATAAAGCGCTGAAAACGCGCCGCTGTGGCGAAATCGGCAGACGCAAGGGACTTAAAATCCCTCGGTGGCAACACCGTA
>JBJEPU010000060.1:0-2828 GCA_051881395.1 Candidatus Fimenecus sp. | reverse complement strand
ACAAACCCCAATTTGTACCGTCCCCTGCCCTGCATGAAATCATATTGCAATCCGCCTTACTATATTGTAAAATTAAACAAGGAAAATGTTTTCGGGGAGTGGCGAAATGAAAAGTATCAGTTTGCATCCAAATCCGATTTTTGAACGGGAAAACTGGCAAAGTCTGAACGGTGAATGGGACTTTGGATTTTCTAAAAAAGCGGTCAAAAACTACAAATTTTTGACCGAGCAAAAGATTTTGGATTTTTACAGGCAATCGGCTTTTACGCACAAAATAAATGTGCCCTTTTGTATTGAAAGCGCGCTTTCCGGAATCGGATACACGGGCTTTTTAAACCGTGTCTGGTACAAAAAGCGTATAAATATTACTCCGAACGGCAACAGGGTGTTTTTGCATATCGGCGCCGCAGACAACAAAACCACGGTAATACTCAACGGGAAGCTTGCAGGCAGTCACACGGGCGGCTATACGCCTATGTGTTTTGACATAACGGATTTTGCGGTTGAGGGTGAAAACGAATTATATATCCTTTGCGAAGATAACACCAGAGACGGTCTGATTGCAAGCGGAAAGCAAAGCAACAGAAAGAAATCCTATGCCTGCTCGTATACAAGAACTACGGGTATTTGGCAAAGTGTTTATATTGAATATACGCCCAATGATTATGTGAAAAGTTTTAAGCTTACCCCCTCTTTAAAGCACGGCAACATAACCGTTGAATTGGATTTATGCGGCACGCAGAGCCTTGAAATAACCGCATATCTTGACGAAAAAAATGTAGGCGCAAAGTGCATAGAAGAAGCATCGGGCTTTGTTATTGTTCAAATTCCCATAAGCGACATCAAACCTTGGGAGCTTGGAAACGCAACCCTTTATGATTTAGAAATAAAATTCGGCAAGGACAAAGTGCGCAGTTATTTCGGTTTGAGAGATGTTGCCCTTGACGGATTCAAATTTATGCTCAACGGTAAAAGCGTATTTCAAAGAACCGTGCTTGACCAAGGCTTTTACAGAAAAGGGATATACACCGCTGAAAATGACGAGGAATTAAAGCGGGATATTGCGCTTTCCATGGCGCTCGGGTTTAACGGAGCACGGCTGCACCAAAAGGTTTTTGACCCGCGTTTTCTGTATTTCTGCGACCGTATGGGCTATATGGTATGGGGCGAATACGCCAACTGGGGGCTGGATTATTCCAATCCCAAGGCGGTGGATATTTTCCTGAATGAATGGGGCGAAGCCCTGCGGCGGGATTACAATCACCCTGCGATTATCGGTTGGTGTCCCTTTAATGAAACATGGAATTACAGGGGCAGAAAGCAATATGACCCATTACTCAAAACCGTTTATGCATACACAAAGGAATTTGACCGTACAAGGCCGTGCATAGACACAAGCGGCAATTTCCATGTTGTAACCGATATTTACGATGTGCACGATTATCGGGGCGAATTTGAGGAATTTCGCAAAAGCTATGAAAAGCTTATGACAGACGGTGCGCTTTATGAACATGTTTTGAAGGACAATCCGGGGCGGCAGAAATACAACGGAGAGCCTGTATTTATCAGTGAATACGGCGGCATCAAGTGGGAATCTGACAAGCAATATAAATCGTGGGGATACGGCAACGATGTGAAAAACGAGGAAGAATGGCTTGAACGCTACAAAGGGCTGACCGACGCCATACTCGACAATGCGTGTATGCTGGGATTTTGTTACACACAACTTTATGATGTGGAGCAAGAGCAAAACGGACTCTATACATACGACAGAGAAAAGAAGTTCAGCGAAAAAATCTACGAGGAAATTCAGAAAATCAACACTCGAAAAGCCGCCATAGAATGATAAGCAAGCGGCAGAATGGATTATTATATAAACACAGAGATAAGGCGGTATTTGGTTCTCACTTTTTTCTGGCTGATACGAAAAAATGCACCTCTCGGTTATGCCAACCGAGAGGTGCGCTTTTCTATGGAATTAGAGTTTGCAATTTTGCACATACACAAGGGATGCGGAACAGTCCGCACTGAAATGCACAATAACAGTGAACTGCCCCTACCCTATTGTAACGCTATCTTGCTGTCAATGCCTGTTTGCAGAAATTGCATACAGGCTTCTCTTGTTTACCCGATTTTTTGCGAAATCGGATAACTGTTTGCGGCTTGCAGATTGATGAGTGCTGCATCAAACGCGTCCACAACGCCGTCGCGGTTGGCGTCTGCCGCTTCCAAGAACCAAGCATTTTCAATTTCCGCCGCGCCGACGGCTTTCAACATCACGGTGTCTTTATCCGCCGCGTTAATGCGTCCGTCGCCGTCCACATCGCCGTAAAGGACAACCGTTACGGTTTTGACCGCCGCGTTTGTGGTGCTGTCATAGTATGTGATTGTTGCGCCCGTGCCTACAAGGTCGGTATCGGTAAGTGCGTCACCGCTTACATTTTTGATTTCCACATACATTTCTGCCGTGTTGAGCTCCGCTTTGCAATCGGAAACCGTATTTGCACCCAAAACGAAGCCTTCGGCGTGCATATCGTCTTCGATAATTACAATACTCTTTTCGGCACCGCAAATGTCACAAACGCCGTCTGTGTAGCTATGACCGGGTCTTGTTTCGAAAAGGAGAGGCGCATTGGCGTAAAGGCGTTCACTGCTGCCGCAATACGCGTAACCGCCATATACTGTGCCGCATGTGTTATCAAGAGTAGGTGCGCCGTCTTCACCGAGCGTCTGATACCACTTTTGCGTGCCGTCGCTGACACCGCTGTTCAAAAGGTAAGCCACCTCGCCGCTTGCAAATTGCTCTGTGGTTTTGCCCTCGGTTTTTT